>NZ_JBSGZD010000503.1:0-2696 GCF_053610825.1 Streptomyces sp. NPDC054863
CGGCTGACCTGCACCCTCCGCGGCGGGACGGACGGCAGCCGCGTCGGCCCGCAACTCCCGTCAGCGGTGCGAGGGTTCGGGGTGCTGACGGCGGGAGGCGGCGCCCTGTGCGGGCACCCGCAACCGGTCGTTGCGCAGCACCACCAGCGCCACGTCGTCGGACACCTGCCCGCCGGTGTGCCGCAGCAGTGCGCGCTGTACGCGCTCGACGACGGCGACGGGCGACACCGGCTGCCCGGCCACCGCCCCGGTGAGCGCGTCCTGCAGCGCGAAGAACGCGCCGTCCGCGTTCCTGGCGTCCGGTGCCCCGTCGGTGTGCAGGACGAGGAGTTCGCCGGGCAGCAGCGTGACGCACCGCCGCGGGTACAGCTCGGCGGGCAGCGGGAACGGGCCGAGCGGCGGCAGCGGATCCCCGCCGACAACGGGCTCGGCGCTCCTGCGCAGCCGGTACGGCCACGGGTGACCGCAGTTGAGGGCCAGCACCTCGCCCTTCTCGTTGATCTCCAGGAGCAGTACGGTGACGAACTCCTCGGACTGCGGATTGTCCGGCTCCGCGCCGCCGGACGCCGGGTGCTCGTCCCGGGAGCGCTCGCGCAGGTGCCGTTGCAGGGCGCGCTCCAACCGCCGCATCACGCCCGGGAGTTCGCTCTCGTCGTGGGCGGCCTCGCGGAAGCTGCCGAGCAGGGCGGCGACCGCCCCGATCGCCGGGAGGCCGTGTCCCCGTACGTCCCCGATCACCACCCGCACCCCGTGCACGGTCGCCATCACCTCGTACAGGTCGCCGCCGACGACGGCCCCCGGACTCGCGGAGAGCTGCCCGGCCGCCAGGGCGAGACCGTCGAGGCGGGCGGGCAGCGGGCGCAGCAGCACCTCCTGGGCGGCGCGCGCGACCTCCTTCACCCGGCGCAGTTCCCGCAGCGGCCCGAGCCGTGCCCCCAGGCCCAGGACCACCACGCCCAGCACGAAGCACGTGCAGATGACGGGGTCAGGGAGCGGGCGGGCCAGTTCCCAGGCGATGCCGAAGGCCAGCCAGAGGCCGAGGAGCACGACGCCGGATGCGTACCGGGCGGGCCCGGCACCGCGGCGGCCGCACCGCCCCCTCCACGGGCGCCGCACCGCCCCGACGCACCGCCCCGCCGTCCGGCGCAGCCCCGCCCTCTGACTGATCATTCCTGACGGCCCCCTCGGAAGCACTTGGCAGCGGCGCGGCCGGTCGGCCGGAATGATTCTGTCTATCGTTCGTGCCGCGATGCGTACATCGCCCGCACATCTCACCCAAATGAGTGAGGGGCACACCCGTGTCCCGGATGTGCCCCTCTGTAACGCGCTCAACAGCGGTTACTCGTGCGGTGGTTACGCGCCGCGCAGTACGGCTCCCGTGTGCTCGGCCGCGAGTGCCACCGCCGCGTCGCGGGCGGCCGATGCCTCCTCGACGGTGAGCGTGCGGTCGGCGGCGCGGAAGCGCAGCGCGTATGCCAGGGACTTCTTGCCCTCGCCGAGCTGTTCGCCGGTGTAGACGTCGAACAGGCGGATGTCCTCCAGGAGTTCACCCGCGCCCTCGCGCAGCCGGTCCTCGACCACGACGTTCGGCACGTCGGCGTCGACGATCAGCGCGACGTCCTGGGTGGCGACCGGGAAGGTGGAGATCCGGGGCGCCTGGAGCACACCCTGACCGGCCTTCTCCAGCACGTCGAGGTCCAGCTCCGTCGCACAGGTGCGCTCGGGCAGGTTCATCGCCTTGATGACGCGCGGGTGCAGCTCGCCCGCGTACCCGATGACCTGCTCCGTGCCGTCCACGACGACGGAGAGTGCGGCACAACGGCCCGGGTGCCACGGCTCGTTGGCACCCTTGGTGACGATCAGCTCGGCGCCTGCCTCGCGGGCCAGGCCGCGCGCGGCCTCGATCGCGTCGGCCCAGTCCGCCGGGCGGCCCCTGCCCCACCAGCCGGCCTGCTCGCGGGCGCCCGCGAGGACGACGGCGGCGTGCCGGGGCTGGGCGGGCAGCGAGGCGTCGAGGCCCGCGATCTCGTCGTCGGTGGGACGGCGGTCGACCGGCAGCCGTACGGCCTTGGTCTCCTCGCCGGTGGGCCGGAAGACCAGGCCGGTCTCGAAGAGCGCCAGGTCGTGCGACCCGCGGCCGTCGTTGCGGCGCAGCGCACCGAGCAGGCCGGGGAGCAGCGTCGTACGGAGCGCGGGCTCCGTGTCGGCGAGCGGGTTGACCAGCTTGACGGTGTCGCGGCGCGCGTCGTCGGCGGCCAGCTGGAGCTGGTCGAAGGCGGCGTCCCCGACGAACGGGTAGTTCAGCGCCTCGACGTAACCGGCGCCGGCCAGGGAGCGGCCGACGCGGCGGTGCAGGCGCTGGCGCTCGGTGAGGCCGCGGCCCGAGGGCGGGGTCGGCAGCGTGGAGGGCAGGTTCTCGTAGCCCTCCAGCCGGATGACCTCTTCGGCCAGGTCGTTCGGGAACGCCAGGTCGGGCCGCCAGGACGGCACCGTCACGACGAGCTCGTCAGAGCCGTAGACGTCGCAGCCGACCTGCTGGAGGCGGCGCACGACGGTCTCGCGGCCGTACGGCACGCCCGCGACGCGGTCCGGGTGGTCCGCGTGCATGGAGATCGAGCGGGGCGCGGAGGGCGCGATGACCTCGGTGACCCCGGCGTCGGCGCTGCCGCCCGCGAGCAGGACGAGGAGGTCGACGG
>NZ_JBSGZD010000504.1:0-2690 GCF_053610825.1 Streptomyces sp. NPDC054863
CTGCCGACGGGGCTCCGTTGGGGTGGCTCAGCCGAGGCGGAATCGCTGGCTCTTCTGGTTCTTGCCAGCCCACTGAAGGATCTCGGCGCCATCCTGGGTCCCCTCGCCACTGACGGACACGAGCTTGTTGCTGTGACGAGCCACCAGAGCAGCAGCGAAAACGGCCATGACATCTCCTCGGCCGACGATCACTCAACAACCGGAGTAAACCGCCTTTGTCCATCCAAGGCAGGATGTCTCGACTGAACAGCCCATGAGGCACCTTCAACGGCTCAGAAGGATCGACAGATCTCGAACGATTGCCCACAGGCGTCACATTGCTGCACCGTGACACCCTCGGCCCTGAGGAAAATTTTCGCCGCCCGTCAGTCGAGGTCCGCGCCGCTGCCTCTCACGAGGTCCCCAGCTTCGCGTTGGGCGGAGCGAGCCAGCATGGGCTCGATCGGCGGTGTCAGCACACCAGCCACTTTCCCCTGTGGCCCTCAGTGGCAGGGGTGTACACGCCGATCACGCGGTGCCCTCTCGGTCGGTTGACGCGAGCGGGCACCGACCGCGCCCACGTGACTGGTTGGTGCCCGCTCCGACTCAGAGCTGCATCGCACAGCGACCGTGACCAGAGATGAACAGTCGGGCGGCTCGACCAGCGTCTGAGTGTGGCCACCCGACCTCGCATCTTCGATGACCACTAGTTGGCCCTGCGGGTGCAGCGGACCGAGCTAGGCCTTCATGACCGCCGTTCTCATCTCCTGGTCTACGAGTTGACGCAGTTCGCCCGTCAGCATCACCTGGGCAGCAGCACGGACGTCCTCCGCGTGGACGACATCGCTGTTCACCCTGGTGGAGAACACATCAGCGGTATGTATCAGCTGTTCGACGAGAAAGGTCAGCAGGCTGGAGACCATGCCCCTGGCTGACGTTCCGAGGGGGATGGCGCCGTCCGGGCTGATGCTCTCCATCAGTCGGTCGATGCTGTCATTGAAAGCACCGTCGGGGGGGTTCGCTGCAGTCCGCTGCACGGGCTGGGCGCCGACCCGGGGGGTGGGTACGCTCTCCATCAGGCAGACGGCCAACAAGCGGTGCAGTTCGGCATCCGACCTGATCGCGGCGTCCACATGGCGGGGTTGGATCTCCTTACCACCCGCCTTGTTGGCGTGCGTCGTATCCGTCTGCTGGAAGGCCTTGGCGGCCTCGTCGAGGAGCTCCATTGCGATATAAACCAGCATCGCTTGGGCAGCCCGAACCGCCTTCGGGTGGAGCTGCTTGCGCGTGTGGGTGGTGATCAGCTGATCGGGGATCATCAGTTTGCGGGGCTCCGCGTCGCCCCGTGGGTCCGGCTTTCCGCCTTTGCCTTGACTCATCGGTGCACCTTCGTGTCGGAGTACTTGCGCTTCTGCCTGTGGTCTCGGATCGCGCTCACCAATTACCGTCTCACGTCCAGCAGACCGCACTGCTGGGAGTAAGACCCCATAGGCGTGGACGGGGACAGCGCCGGGGTCCACACCCGCACGTCGCAGGTCCCCCCATCACGCAGCGGCAGGACCCGGCACGGCACGATCACTCCTCGCGAGGCAGCGAATGTTTCCTCGATGCGTGATGTGCCTGCTGAGCTCCTGGGCGACCGGCTCGGTCCCCGGCGAAGAGCTGTCTGGATGCGTCCGAAGCCGGCTGGGGGCACGGTGGGAACATGTCCGGTTATCTGGCCTGCGCATGATGCGTCCGTCTCCGGGCGGGGCACCCCCGGGGAGCCACTGGCCCGGGGGCCGGGAAGCAGCTGCGGCCACCGTTGATCTTTCAGTGGCCGGGGTACCCGGCACCGTATGAGGACCAACAGGATGCGGATGCTGATGTGGCTGGCGTTGCTGGTGCAGCTGATGGCGCTGTTTCAGCACCAGGTGATGGGACGCTCGTGGCAGGACGGGTTCACCGTCGGCGCGGCCTGCGCGCTGGTGGGGCTGTGCGTGGCGAGGGTCGCGGGGCGTTCGTAGCGGGCGGCCCCACCAGTGCCCTTGCATTGGGGGGTTCCTGCGGCTTCCGGAGCGGACGTAAGGCTCCCGGGTGCGGCACTGTGCGCCATCGCCCGGCCCGACGACCGGTTCAAGCGGGCCTGCGAGATCGTGCAGCAGGCCGACCTCGAAATCGCCGCGCACGCCGAGGAGCGCAACCAGCTCGCCATGCCCTTGTGGTTCTACGAAGGTGTCCGCGCTCTGGCGAACGTCTGGGCATCACCGCCAACGCGTACGTCGAGATGCGGCGCGCGGCCCTGCACTGCGACAAGAAGAAGGCTTCCCCCACGACCGAGGGCGACGAGCACATGACCGGGGAAGAGCGCCGCCAGACCGCGGTAGAGGCCGGTGTCCCACACCTGTCCGACGCTGCCGACCGGCTGCCGTCCCTCCAGGATGCTGCGTTCGCGCTGAGGGAGGAGCGGTACGGGTGGACGACGCAGCGCATCGGTGAGCTGGGTGACGTCACCGCGAAGTACGCACGTGATGTGGCGAACGCGGCCAAGCGCCGCCACGGCCACGGACCTGAACCCTTTCTGCCCGCTGGCCCCGGTGCATCACACGGGCCGGATTTTCAGGTCCCGGTATCCCGGAGCACCCGGGGCCTGAGATTCCGGCGCCGGTGAACCCGGCTTCCGGTGGACCGGGTCCCGGCAGGCCAGGCCCCTTTAGTAAGAACATCATGTC
>NZ_JBSGZD010000505.1:0-2690 GCF_053610825.1 Streptomyces sp. NPDC054863
GCCTGGCGCTCAACAGGATGGGCATCTTCGACTGGGACCTGGCCCAGTCGCACCTGCACCTCGACGCCTCCGCCCTGGAGGTGTTCGACCTGCTGCCCGAGGAGTTCGACGGCACCCCTTCGGGCCTGGCCTCCAGGGTGGCGCCCGGCGAGAGCGAGCGGATGGACAGCGTCGTCGCGCAGGCCATGAAGAGCGGCGAGACCTCGTACGGCAGCTACTTCAAGGTCCGCCGCCGCGACGGCTCGCTGCGCTGGAGCCACACCCAGGGCACCATCCGCCGCGACGCCTCCGGACGGCCGTACCGGATCATCGGCGTCGTCCGGGACGCCGGACAGGAGATCGCCGACCTCGCCGACCGCACCGAGTACGACACGAGGGGCCGCGGCGGCACCGGCGTCGTCGCGGACACCACGGCCGCGCTGGCGCACGCCCGCAGCGTCCGCGACGTCATCGACGTGCTCAAGGGCACCCAGGACCTCGGCAGCTTCGAGTCGTCGTCGCTGGTGCTGGGCCTGGTCGAGGCGGGGCGCATCCGGCTGGTGGCCGAGGGGCCGGAGTTCATGCCCGGCACCCGGTACACCCGTATCGACGACCCCGGGTTCCCGATGAGCGAGGTGGTGCGCACGCTGGCACCCCGGTTCATCGAGTCCGCCGACGACTTCGCGGCCTCCTACCCCAAGCTGTGGGCGCACGTCCGCACGTTCGGCGTCACTTCGGCGGCGTATCTGCCGCTGATCGCGCAGGCCCGCCCGGTCGGCGCCCTCGGGCTGCTCTACAGCGGGCGTACGAGCTTCGACTCCGACGAGCGCAACCTCCTCATCGCACTGAGCAGCAGCATCGCGCAGAGCGTCCAGCGGGCCCTGTTGTACGAACGGGAGAAGGACCTCGCCGAGGGTCTCCAGCAGGCGATGCTGCCGCGCCGGGTGCCCGGCATTCCCGGTGCGAGCATCGCCGTCCGCTACCGCTCGGCGCGCGACGGGCAGGACATCGGCGGCGACTGGTACGACGTGATCCCGCTGCCCGGCGGCCGGGTGGGTGCCGTCATCGGCGACGTACAGGGGCACGACACGCACGCGGCGGCCGTGATGGGCCAGCTGCGGATCGTGCTGCGTGCGTACGCGGCCGAGGGGCACACCCCCGCGACGGTGATGGCCCGGGCCTCCGGCTTCCTCCACGAGCTCGACACGGAGCGCTTCGCGACCTGCACCTACGCCGAGATCGACCTCACGACCGGAGTCGTCCAGCTGGTACGGGCGGGGCACATGGAGCCGCTGCTGCGGCTCGCCGACGGCTCGTGCCGCCGGGTGCCGGTGGAGGGCGGGCTGCCGCTCGGCCTGTCCGCCGAGTTCGGGCAGCTCGAATACCCGGTCACCACAAGGGAGTTGGACCCCGGCCAGACGCTCCTGTTCTACACCGACGGGCTGGTGGAGCAGCCGGGCGCCGACCTCGACGACGGGCTCCGGGCGCTCGCCGACCTGGTGCACGGCGGCCCCCGAGACATCCAGCAGCTCGCCGACCGGCTGTGCGAGGCGGTCGACGAACGGGACGGCGGGGACGACGTGGCGCTGCTGCTCCTGCGCCGCCGCGCCGCCGACGCGCCCCGGGCGGGCGCCCGGCTCCAGCAGCACGTCGCACCGAACGACCCCGAGGCGCTGTCCTCGGCCCGCCACATGATCCGGGCGGCGGTACGGGCCTGGGGCGCCGAGTCCCGCGGCGACGAGATCGAACTCGTCGCCGACGAACTGATGGTGAACGCGCTCATGCACACCGACGGGGGCGCCGTCCTGACCGTACGGATCCTCACCGCGGCCGAACGCAGGCTGCGCATCGAGGTCGCGGACGCCTCCAGCGCGCTGCCGCGCCGCCGTGAGGCGGGCGACTCGGCACAGTCCGGGCGCGGCCTGCTGCTGGTGGACCTGCTGGCGGACGTGTGGGGAGTGGAGTCGAGGGGCGAGGGCAAGGCACTGTGGTGCGAGTTCGCTGTCCCGCCACGGTAACTGTCCGCGTTCTGGACGTACTTGACCGTAACCGACCGATCGCGATTGACTGCGGGCTCCGTCGGCTTTCCCGACACCTGCGGCTTCCCCGGCTTCCCCGGCACCCCACGACGTGAGGGCTCTTTGAGCACCGAGTTGAGCACCAAGTTGAGTACCGAGCTTCTGGCACCTCTTGACCTGGCGTTCTGGCACCTCGAATCCAGCGAGCACCCGATGCACCTCGGTGCGCTCGCCCTCTTCGGCGGCGACGAGGGCTGTCCGGAGGGCGAGGACCTCCTCGACCTCCTCGCGGCCCGGGCCGCTGCCGTCCCCCGCCTGCGGCTGCGCGTACGGAGCGTCCGGCTGCCCGTCGGCGGCTCGGAGTGGGCCGTGGCCGAGGACTTCGACGTACGCCGCCACGTCCGGCGCGTCCTGCTGCCCGCGGAGGGGTTCGCGGCCGAAGCCACCCTGCTGGCGGGGGAGCTGATGGAGCGCCCGCTGGCGCGCGGACTGCCGCCCTGGGAGATGTTCGTACTGACCGCGGACCGCGGCGGCGAGTGCGCCGTTCTGGTGAAGCTCCACCACGCGCTCGCCGACGGCATGCGGGCGGTGGCGATCGGCGCGGGCATCTTCGACCAGATCGCGGGGGCGCGGCCGGGCGCGCGGCCCGCCCACCCGCCCCCGCGCCGCCCCCCCCGCGGGCCGGGGGGCGGG
>NZ_JBSGZD010000506.1:0-2683 GCF_053610825.1 Streptomyces sp. NPDC054863
CGCGGGCTTTCCTCCGGACGTTTTCGTTCAGTTTGTTTCTGTTGTGTTCTTGCGTTTCCGACTCTATCAGACCGTTTCCGTTCCGATTTCCTCGGTGCTTTCCAGGTTCTTCGCTTTCGCGTTTTCCCTTTCCGGCGGTTCCGACTCTATCAGGGCTTTTCCGTTTCCCTGACCACTCATTCCACGGCATGCGGAAAGAGAGATCCGAGATAGGATCAGCATTCAAGAGGCGCTGCCGACACAACGACCCGCAGAGAAGCGAGTACGTGTTGGGGTCAGGCAGGAGTACGACAGTACATGGCACCGGTTGTTGAGGCAAATCGTTTCCGGTGCATCCCAAGGTCGTCCAAGCGGCACCTCTCATGCGGAACCGGGACTTCTTATGACTTACCCTCTGAAGCAGGTATGCCGTCCAGGACAGGTAGTGACGGCGCCGCACAAACTCCGCCCCTGGGAGGCCCCATGACCAGCGTGACGTCCCCTCTTGAAGGTCGCGCCATCGGACTCGCCGCAGTCCCCGACCCCGTGTTCTCCGGAGCGATGGTCGGTCCCGGCACCGCTATTGACCCCGTGCGCGAGCCCTCCGCGGCCGTGTCGCCCGTCGACGGTGTTGTCGTCTCCCTGCACCCGCACGCGTTCGTCGTCGTCGACGCCGAGGGCCACGGTGTGCTCACCCACCTCGGTATCGACACCGTGCAGCTGAACGGCGAGGGCTTCGAACTCCTCGTGAACAAGGGTGACACCGTGACGCGCGGCCAGGAGATCGTGCGTTGGAACCCGGCCGCGGTCGAGGCTGCCGGCAAGTCGCCCGTATGCCCGGTGGTGGCGCTCGAAGCCACTGCCGACGCTCTCTCGGACCTGGCCGAGGACAGCGACGTCAAGGTCGGCGACGCTCTCTTCAGCTGGAAGTAGACGTCAGCGCCGCAGTGACGGCGGGTAGTACATCCAACGCGGCGGCACGGTCCGCCGCAACTAGCGGAGACGGTGAAATGGAGACAACGCTGCGAGGCGTCGGCGTGAGCCACGGTGTGGCGATCGGCGAAGTTCGGCACATGGGTACGGCGGTTCTTGAGCCGCCGGCCAAGCAGATTCCCGCGGAGGAGGCGGAGCGCGAACAGGGGCGTGCCCGTCAGGCCGTGGACGCTGTGGCAGCCGATCTGATGGCGCGTGGCAACCTGGCGGGCGGTGAGGCTCAGGCAGTCCTTGAGGCTCAGGCGCTGATGGCTCAGGACCCCGAGCTGATGGCCGATGTAGACCGTCGGATCGCTGTCGGCAGCACGGCCGAGCGCGGTGTGTACGACGCCTTCGCCTCATACCGTGCACTGCTCGCCGGTGCCGGGGAGTACCTGGCCGGCCGGGTGGCCGACCTGGACGACGTGCGGAATCGTATCGTCGCCCGTCTGCTGGGCGTTCCGATGCCGGGTGTGCCGGACAGCGACGAGCCGTACGTGCTCATCGCACGGGACCTGGCGCCTGCGGACACTGCTCTGCTCGACCCGGCGCTGGTGCTCGGGTTCGTGACCGAAGAGGGCGGGCCGACCAGCCACAGCGCGATTCTTGCGCGGGCGCTGGGTGTGCCTGCCGTGGTCGCGCTGCCCGGTGCCGGTGAACTGGCCGAGGGCACGGTCGTGGCCGTCGACGGCAGCACGGGCGACATCTTCGTCGAGCCGAGTGCCGAGAAGCGGGCCGAGCTGGAGGCCGCTGCCGCCGCGCGCAAGGCCGCGCTGTCCGCGTCGACCGGCCCCGGTGCCACGTCGGACGGTCACAAGGTGCCGCTGCTCGCCAACATCGGCGGTCCGGCTGACGTACCGGCTGCCGTGGAGGCGGGGGCCGAGGGCGTCGGCCTGTTCCGGACCGAGTTCCTCTTCCTCGACGACAGCAAGCAGGCTCCTTCGGAGGAGTCCCAGGTCGAGGCGTACCGCAAGGTGCTGGAGGCCTTCCCCGAGGGCCGTGTGGTCGTGCGTGTGCTGGATGCCGGTGCGGACAAGCCGCTCGACTTCCTGACGCCGGCCGAGGAGCCGAACCCGGCTCTGGGTGTGCGTGGTCTGCGGTCGCTGCTGGAACACCCGGAGGTGCTGCGGACGCAGCTGACCGCGCTGGCCAAGGCCGTCGAGGGTCTGCCCGTGTACCTGGAGGTCATGGCTCCGATGGTGGCGGACCGCACGGACGCCAAGGCGTTCGCGGACGCGTGCCGGGAGGCCGGGCTGCAGGCGAAGTTCGGTGCGATGGTGGAGATTCCGTCCGCCGCGCTGCGGGCTCGGTCCATCCTGCAGGAGGTCGAGTTCCTTTCGCTGGGGACCAACGACCTGGCCCAGTACACCTTTGCCGCCGACCGTCAGGTCGGTGCGGTGTCGCGGCTGCAGGACCCGTGGCAGCCCGCGCTGCTCGATCTGGTGGCGGCTTCGGCCGATGCCGCCAAGGCCGAGGGCAAGAGCTGTGGTGTGTGTGGCGAGGCTGCCGCGGACCCGCTGCTCGCGTGTGTGTTGACCGGTCTGGGTGTCACCTCCCTGTCGATGGGCGCGAAGGCCATTCCGTATGTGCGCGCGACGCTGGCGAAGCACACGCTGGCGCAGTGCGAGCGGGCGGCTGCCGCGGCGCGTGCCGTGGACACCGCCGAAGAGGCCAGGGTTGCCGCGCAGGCGGTGCTGTCCGGGGAGTGACCCGACAGCGTTGACGCTTTTTC
>NZ_JBSGZD010000507.1:0-2651 GCF_053610825.1 Streptomyces sp. NPDC054863
CGGTTACTTCTCGGTGACGCCCGCCGAGTCGAACGTCGCCACCTCGTGCATCGCCCGCGCCGCACTCTGCACCACCGGCAGCGCCAGCAGTGCGCCCGTGCCCTCGCCGAGGCGGAGGTCCAGGTCGACGAGCGGGCGCAGGCCCAGCTTGTTGAGGGCGGCGACGTGGCCCGGTTCCGCGCTGCGGTGGCCCGCGATGCAGGCCGCGAGGGCCTCGGGGGCGACCGCGCGGGCGACCAGGGCCGCCGCTCCGGCGCTCACGCCGTCCAGGATGACGGGCGTACGGAGGGAAGCTCCGCCGAGGAGGAAGCCGACCAGGGCGGCGTGCTCCAGGCCTCCGACGGCGGCGAGGACGCCGATGGGGTCGGCCGGGTCCGGCTTGTGGAGGTCCAGGGCGCGGCGGACGACGTCGACCTTGCGGGCGTGCATCTCGTCGTTGATGCCGGTGCCGCGGCCGGTGACCTCGGCCGGGTCCTGACCCGTGTAGACGCAGATCAGGGCGGCGGAGACGGTGGTGTTGGCGATGCCCATCTCACCGGTGAGGAGGGCCTTGTTGCCTGCCGCGACCAGGTCGCGGGCGGTCTCGATGCCGACCTCGATCGCGGAGAGGACCTCTTCGCGGGTGAGCGCGGGACCGGTCGTGAAGTCGGCCGTGCCCGCGCGCACCTTGCGGGGCAGCAGGCCGGGGGTGGCCGGGAGTTCGCCCGCGACGCCCACGTCGATGACGCAGACCTCGGCGCCGACCTGGTTGGCGAACGCGTTGCAGACCGCTCCCCCGCCGAGGAAGTTGGCCACCATCTGCATGGTGACCTCCTGGGGCCACGCCGTGACGCCCTGGGCGTGCACACCGTGGTCGCCCGCGAAGATCGCGACGGCCGCGGGCTCCGGGATCGGCGGCGGGCAGACCCGGGACAGACCGCTGAGCTGCGCGGAGATGATCTCCAGCATGCCGAGCGCACCGGCGGGCTTGGTCATCCGCTTCTGGCGTTCCCACGCCTCGCCGAGCGCCTTGGCGTCCAGCGGGCGGATGTTGCCGATCGTCTCCTGGAGGAGGTCGTGCGGCTCCTCGCCCGGCAGGGCGCGGCGGCCGTACGTCTCCTCGTGGACGACCCAGGAGAGCGGGCGGCGCTTCGACCAGCCGGCCTGGAGCAGTTCCGGCTCCTCCGGGAACTCGTCGACGTACCCCACACACAGGTACGCGACGACTTCGAGGTGCTCGGGCAGGCCCAGCGCCCGTACCATCTCGCGCTCGTCGAAGAAGCTGACCCAGCCGACGCCCAGGCCCTCGGCGCGGGCCGCGAGCCAGAGGTTCTCGACGGCGAGCGCCGAGGAGTACGGAGCCATCTGCGGCTGCGTGTGACGGCCGAGGGTGTGCCGGCCGCCGCGGGTGGGGTCGGCGGTGACGACGATGTTGACCGGGGTGTCGAGGATGGCCTCGATCTTCAGTTCCTTGAACTGCTTGGCCCGGGCCTTGGGCAGCGACTTGGCGTAGGCGTCGCGCTGGCGGGCGGCGAGTTCGTGCATCGCGCGGCGGGTCTCGGCCGAGCGGATGACGACGAAGTCCCAGGGCTGGGAGTGGCCGACGCTCGGGGCGTGGTGCGCGGCTTCGAGGACGCGGAGCAGGACCTCGTGCGGGATGGGGTCGCTGCGGAAGCCGTTGCGGATGTCGCGGCGCTCGCGCATCACGCGCAGCACGGCCTCGCGCTCGGCGTCGTCGTAGCCGGGGGCGGCCGGGGCCGCCGGGGCCTCGGGGGCGGGCTGCTCCGCCGCGGGGTCGGTTCCGGCGCCCGGAGCCTCTGCTTGCACGGGCTCCTCCGGTACGGGCTCGGCGTCCGCGGCACCGGCCTGGGCCGGTTCGGACTGTGCCGGTTCAGACTGTGCCGACTCGGGCTGGGCCGGTTCGGCGGGCGTCTCGATGACTTCCGCCGTCTCGATCACCTCCGCCGTCTCCGTCTCGTCGGCCGCCTGCTCCGGCAGCGGGGTCAGCGGCGCGGCCGGGCCGCCGTCGCGCGGTGCGGGTACCTCGGCCGACTGCTCGGCCGGCACGGCACCGGCGTCCCCGACGGGAGCGGCTGCGGGCTCGTCCTGGGCGACAACCGCCTCGGGCCGGGGCTCGGCCTCGACGGGACCGGGCCGGCCGGTCTCCTCCGGTACGGCGACGGGCTCGGGCACCGGCTGCCCGGAGGCATCGGGTCCGGGAGCCTCTTCGGCGGGGGCGGCTGCGGGCCCGGGCTCGGCGGGTACGGCAGCGAGCTCCTCCTCGGGGGCCGCCACGGCGGCGGGCGCGGCTGCCTGTTCGGGGGCCGCGACGGGCTCCGTCACGGGCGGCACCGGGGTCGGTGCCAGCTGCGAACCGACCGGCACAGAGCCTGCCACCTGTACGAACTGCCCGGCGGGCGGCGTCGCCTGGACGCCGGCCGGAGCCTCGACGGGAACCGGAAGCACCGGGGTGGCGTGCGCCGGACCCGACTGGAACACCGGCTCCGGAGCGACGGGTTCGGCAGCGGCGTCGGCTGCATCGGCGACCGGGGCAGCGACTACCGGAGCAGCGGCTTCCGGCGCCGTCGGGCCGGTGGCCGAGCTGTCGGGGGCCGGAGCCTCGGGGGCCACGGGCTCCGGGACGGCGCCGGGAGCGGCTGCTTCCGGAGCAC
>NZ_JBSGZD010000508.1:0-2621 GCF_053610825.1 Streptomyces sp. NPDC054863
ACGCCCTACTTGCCCGGGCCCCGGAAGCGGCCGAACGCCTTGGTGAGGGCGCCCAGCGGCGAGCCGTCCGCCTTGGCCGTTCCCGGCGCGGGCGGCCGGGGCACGCCGTCGCCGCCGCTCACCTCTGCCAGCGCGGCATGGGCCGCCTCGGCCGCCTCCCGGTACAGGTCGCGGGAGTTGGTCATGGCGTCGAGCGCCTCGGCGTACTTGGTGGCCATCTCCCGGGCGTGGACCAGCTCCTCCTCGGGGGTGAGCAGGTGCCAGCCCTGGCGCAGCCGCGTCAGGGCCTGCTCGGCCTCTGCGGGCATCGGCCGGGTCAGTGCGGCGAACTCCTTGATCCTGTCGAGGAGTTCGGTCGGCACCGAACCGTCCAGGAAGACGTTGCGCACCGTGAAGCGTTCCGCGTCGTACTCCGGGAGCTGCGGAATCGTGGGCAGCACGACGGCGCCGCCGCGCGGCATCCGTACGTTGAATTCCCGCTTCATCGCGAAGTCGGCGATCTGGGCCTGCTCGGGCGTGGCCCGGTGCTCGACCACCCGGTGCCGCAGGCTCGGCGGCAGGAACGCCGAGACCGGCTGCTGCCCCAGCGCGTCCGGCGTCATCGCCTCGTGCACCACGACGTGCAGGAACCAGCTCTGCTTCGCGCAGTCGCGCAGCCGTCTGCGCAGCGCGTCGTCGTCCTTCGGCAGGTGGTTCGCCTTCCGCAGGCGTACGTCCGCCACGGTCGCGCCGTGGTCCCAGGGGGTCCGGTCGCTGTCGGGCCAGAACATGGTGGCGGGCGACGGCCAGTGCGCGTCCCACATCCGCTCCGCCTCGGCCGCGAGGACCCAGGTGACGCCCTCGCCTTCCTTGCGGCGGCCCTCGGGGTCGTACGTGGTCAGCTGGGCGCGCACCGTGACGTCTCCGGCCACGCGCCAGCGGGCCTCGAAGAGACGGCGCGCGGACGGGCCGGGGTCGGCGGACTCGTCCCTCGGGTACAGGACGGTGGAACGGGCCGCCTCGACGGGGTCGAGGTCCAGGAAGTCGTCGAGCACCCCGGCCGCCTTGAGGGCGATCAGGTTGCGCCGGACGTCCTGCTCGGGCTCGGGCCCGAGATGGCGCCCACGCCCCAGCCACGCGGTGTCGGGGACGGTGGTCGAGGAGGTGCTCTTCTTGGCCATGGAGTCGTTCTGTGGGGGACGGGGGCCCGACCAGTATGGTCGGTGATCCTGTCAGGGGAAGCGGGCCCCCCGCCGCAGGCCCGCCGAGCGGGTCCACGGGCCGTCCGGACCGGGTCGCGAATTGGTGAGGCCCGACGGTTTCTCCGTTGAATCTTGTCGCAGGCCACGAATCCGGGGGATGCTCGGCGTCCTAGCCTGAGGCGGTGATCAGTGACATGCCGACAAGTCCCCGTACGAGTCTGGGCCGCGTGCTCGATGACTTCGGCCCCACCCTGCTGGATCTCGTGCACGGCAGCCCGCAGCCGGCCGGCGAGATCGGCGGCGTGGTCATCCACGACCCGGGGGACGAGGTCGCGTACCCCTCCCACGCCATCGTCCTGGGCGTGGCCGTCTACGGGGTGCGGGAGATCGCCCGGCTCCTGCACGACCTGGGCGCCCACGGCGCCGCCGCCCTCGTGGTGCGCGGGCCGGTGGAGCGGGACGCGTCGCTCGCCGCGGCGTCGGCCGCTTCGGGGGTGGCGCTGCTGACCCTCACCCAGGGTGCCTCCTGGTCCCAACTGACGGCGCTGTTGCGGACGTTGCTCACCGAGGGGGACGTCGGGGAGGCGGAGGCGCAGACGCTCGGCGGGGTGCCGTCCGGCGACCTGTTCGCGCTGGCCAACGCCGTCGCGACGCTGCTGGACGCGCCCATCACGATCGAGGACCGCCGCTCTCGGATTCTCGCGTTCTCGGGCCGTCAGGACGAGGCCGACCAGGCCCGGGTCGCCACCATCCTCGCGCGCCGGGTGCCGGACGGATACCTGCGGATCATGGAGGGCCGGGGGGTGTTCGGCGAGCTGTACCGCAGCGACCGGCCGGTGCACATCGCTCCGGCCACCCTCGACGAGGGCGAGACGGCGATACCCCGGGTGGCCGTCGCCGTGCGGGCCGGTGACGAATTCCTCGGGTCGGTGTGGGCGGCGGTGCGGGAGCCGCTGACGCCCGACCGCGAGCAGGCGTTCCAGGACGCGGCGAAGCTGGTCGCCCTGCATCTGCTGCGCCACCGGGCGGGCGCGGACGCGCAGAACCGGCTGCGGGCCGACCTGGTGAGCACCGTCCTGGAGGGCGGTACGGGCGCGGCGGACGCGCTCGACCGGCTGGGTCTCGTGCACGAACCCACGGTGGTCATGGCGCTGGGTCTGGCCGGGCACAGCGGGCCGTCGGACCGCGGCGGGCCCTCAGGGCAGACCGGCGATCATGCCGAGGTCGCCGCCGAGCGGCAGCGGCTGACCAGCGCGCTGGGCATCCACCTCAACGCGGTGCAGCCGCGTTCCGCGCTCGCGCTGCTCGGTGACGTGGCGTACGCGATCGTCCCCGTGCCGGCCGACCCGACGGCCGGGCGGGAGCGGGCTGCGCAGATCGCGGGCAACTTCGTGGAGCGTGCCGGGCAGCGGGCGCGGGCGGTCATCGGCATCGGTTCGG
>NZ_JBSGZD010000509.1:0-2613 GCF_053610825.1 Streptomyces sp. NPDC054863
GTGGGCGGGGGCTCCGTCACGTGCGCGGTGGGGGTGGTTGCGCTCGGCTCCGGGGCGGGTGATCACGTCACTGTGCGGGCGCGTCGTGGCCGGCCGCGCAGTTCCCCGCGCCCCTGACCGCCTGCCCTCCAGTCCCGAGCCTCCTTGGGCAGCGGGGGCCCCACGCGAAGCCGCACCCCGTGCTCCGGCCCGCGCCCCCGCGCCCGCCCAGCGTCGCCCAACCCCCGCCCCGTAAAGTAGGCCCCCGGGGCTCGAAACCCCGCCCCACCAGCCGCTCCACTGCCGCAGCGGCCCCCGACCCCTCCCGCGGGAATCGAGCCCGCCCCTCCCGAGGAGCCGCACCCATGACCGCGCACGCCGCAGGCGACCCGCAGACCGCCGAAAGCCCCGCCTACCCCGTCGGCCTCCGCCTCTCCGGCCGCCGCACCGTCGTCATCGGCGGCGGTCAGGTCGCCCAGCGCCGCCTCCCCGCCCTCATAGCGGCCGGCGCGGACATCACCCTGATCTCGCCCTCGGCAACCCCCTCCGTGGAAGCCATGGCCGAGGCCGGCGAGATCGCCTGGGAGCGCCGCCGGTACGAGGACGGCGACCTCGCCGACACCTGGTACGCGCTCGTCGCCTCCAGCGACCCCGCCGCCAACACCGCGGCCTCCGCCGAGGCCGAGCGCACCCGCACCTGGTGCGTCCGCTCCGACGACGCCGAAGCCGCCACCGCCTGGACCCCCGCCACCGGCCGCTCCGACGGCGTCACCGTCGCGATCCTCACCGGCCACGACCCGCGCCGCTCGGCCGCCGTGCGCGACGCCGTCGTCGAGGGCCTGCGCGACGGCAGCCTGGCCGCCCCGCACCACCGGGCCCGTGCGGCCGGCGAAGGCCCCCGCGTCCACCTGGTCGGCGGTGGCCCGGGCGACCCGGACCTGATCACCGTCCGGGGCCGCCGTCTCCTCGCCGAGGCCGATGTCGTCATCGCCGACCGGCTCGGCCCCCGCGACCTCCTCGACGAGCTCCCGCCGCACGTCGAGGTCATCGACGCGGCGAAGATCCCCTACGGCCGCTTCATGGCGCAGGAGGCCATCAACCAGGCCCTCATCGACCATGCCAAGCAGGGCAAGACGGTCGTACGCCTCAAGGGCGGTGACCCCTTCGTCTTCGGCCGCGGCATGGAGGAGGCGCAGGCGCTCGCCGCCGCGGGCATCGCCTGCACCGTCGTCCCCGGCATCTCCAGCACCATCAGCGTCCCCGGCGCGGCCGGAATCCCGGTCACGCACCGCGGCGTCGCCCACGAGTTCACCGTGGTCAGCGGCCACGTCGCCCCCGACGACCCGCGCTCCCTCGTCGACTGGGAAGCCCTCGCCCGCCTCCGCGGCACCCTGGTCCTGCTCATGGCGGTCGAGCGCATCGGCGCCATCGCCGAGGCCCTCGTCGCCCACGGCCGCGCCCCCGAGACCCCCGTCGCGATCATCCAGGAGGGCACGATGGCGACCCAGCGCCGCGTCGACGCCACCCTCGCCACGGTCGCCGCGTCGGCCAAGGACGAGAACGTACGACCGCCCGCGGTCATCGTCATCGGCGACGTAGTCTCGGTGAACAGCCCCGGTATCCACGGGTAACCCCACCCCGGGTAACCACGGGTAACCCGGCCCCGGCAGCCACGGACGACCAGTCCGGGCAACCGGGGCAACAACCCCGCCCGCCCCCTTGGGCACCGCACCCACGACAAGGCAGTGTCACCCTGTGGCCGATCTCCTCACCATCGACGACCCCGACGACCCGCGCCTGAGCGACTACACGGGCCTCACCGACGTCGAGCTCCGGCGCCGCCGCGAGCCCGCCGAGGGCCTGTTCATCGCCGAGGGCGAGAAGGTCATCCGACGGGCCCGCCAGGCCGGTTACGAGATGCGGTCGATGCTGCTCTCCGCCAAGTGGGTCGACGTCATGCGCGACGTCATCGACGAGGTCCCGGCCCCGGTGTACGCCGTGAGCCCGGACCTCGCCGAGCGGGTCACCGGCTACCACGTGCACCGCGGCGCCCTCGCCTCCATGCAGCGCAAGCCGCTCCCGACGGCCGCCGAACTCCTCACCACCGCCCGCCGGGTCGTCGTCATGGAGTCCGTGAACGACCACACCAACATCGGCGCGATCTTCCGCAGCGCGGCGGCCCTGGGCATGGACGCCGTGCTCCTCTCCCCGGACTGCGCCGACCCCCTCTACCGACGCTCCGTCAAGGTCTCGATGGGCGCGGTCTTCTCCGTGCCGTACGCACGTCTGGAGAGCTGGCCGGGAGACCTGGAGACGGTCCGCGAAGCCGGTTTCACCCTCCTCGCGCTCACCCCCGCCGACAAGGCGCGCTCGCTGGACGAGGTGGCGCCGCACACGATGGACCGGGTGGCTCTGATGCTGGGTGCGGAGGGCGACGGCCTCTCCACCCGCGCCCTGCGCGCGGCCGACGAGTGGGTGCGCATCCCCATGGCGCACGGCGTCGACTCGCTCAACGTCGGCGCGGCGGCGGCCGTCGCCTTCTACGCCGTCGCCCAGGGCCGCACCCAGACCGCCAGAGGAGCCGCCGCGAGAGCTTCTGGGCCGCCGCCAGGAACTCCGCCGCCTCGTCATCCC
>NZ_JBSGZD010000510.1:0-2606 GCF_053610825.1 Streptomyces sp. NPDC054863
TCAACGGCGAACGCGTCATGGAACTGCTCACCGACGCCGCCCGCTCCACCCACGCCGCCGTCGTCCTCGTCACCCACGAAGCACGCGTCGCCGCCCACTCCGACCGCGAAGTCGTCGTACGCGACGGAAAGTCCCGGAACCTGACCGTGGAGACCTCGATATGAGCGCGCTGGAAGATCTCCGCCTGGGCGCCAAGTTCGCCGTCAGCGGCGGACGCGAAGGCTGGACACGGACGACCCTGACCGCCGTCGGCGTCGCACTCGGCGTCGCACTGCTCCTCCTCACCACCGCCCTGCCCCACGCGCTGTCCAGCCGTGCGGAACGCGACTTCGCCCGGGGCAGCTTCGGCCAGAGCGCCGTCAAGCCCGGCCCCGACACCCTCCAGATGGGCATGATCGTCCCCGGCCAGTACCGCGATCTGTCGCTGCGCGGCCGGCTGCTGCACCCCGAGGGTCCCGAGGCCCCGCTGCCGCCCGGCCTGACCGCGTTCCCGGCACCCGGCGAACTGGCGGTCTCCCCCGCCCTGAAATCCCTGCTCGCCTCCGCCGAGGGCGAGGTGCTCCGGGGCCGGCTGTCCGGTCGTGTCACCGCCGTCATCGCCGACGAGGGGCTGCTCGGCCCGCACGAACTCGCCTACTACCAGGGCAGCGGCCCCCTCATCGGCGACCCGCCGCACGTCAAGCGCATCACGGGCTTCGAGGGAGCCGCAGAGCCCGCCACCGACTCCCTCCTCCTCCTTCTCGTCCTCGTCGGGTTCGTCATCCTGCTCATCCCGATCGCCGTACTGATCGCCGCCGCCGTGCGGTTCGGCGGGGACCGGCGCGACCGCAGGCTGGCCGCGCTGCGGCTGGTGGGCGCCGACATCGCGATGGTCCGGCGCATCGCGGCCGGTGAGGCCCTCGCGGGTTCGCTCGCCGGGCTGGTCCTGGGTACCGGTCTGTTCTTCGCGGCACGTCTCCTGGCCCGGCTGGTCACTCTGGAACGTTTCAGCGTCTTCCCCGCCGACCTGGTGCCGGCGCCGTGGGCCGTGGCACTGCTCGTGGTCGCCGTGCCCGCCTCGGCGGTCGGGGTGACCCTCCTCGCCCTGCACGGCGTGGTCATCGAGCCGCTCGGCGTGGTCCGTTCCGCGAAGCCGGTACGCCGCCGTATGTGGTGGCGTGCCCTTCTCCCGGTGGCCGGACTCGCCCTGCTCCTGCTCCAGCACGTGCGGACCGACCAGAGCATGAACACCCCGGTGATCGCCGCCGGTACGGCACTTCTCCTCATCGGTGTCACCGCCCTGCTGCCCTGGCTGGTGGAAGCCCTGGTCTCGCGGCTTTCCGGCGGCCCGGTCTCCTGGCAGCTGGCCGTCCGCCGCCTCCAGCTCAGCAGCGGCACCGCGGCCCGTACGGTCAACGGGATCGCCGTCGCCGTGGCCGGGGCCATCGCCCTCCAGATGCTGCTGGGCGGGCTTGCCCGCCAGTACACCGAAGACACCACGATGGACACCTCACGGGCGTCCATGCAGCTGGACATCGGCCGGCGCAGCCCCGCGATGGCCCAGGCGGACGCTCTCGAAGGGCGCATCAAGGCCATCCCCGGCGTCGACCGGGTCGTCTCCTTCTCCTCCGTGGACTTCGATGCCGGGCCGAAGGCGTCCACGGGATCCATCACGGCCACCGTCGGCACCTGCGCGGCGCTGCGCGAGATCGCCATGCTGTCCGCCTGCAAGGACGGCGACACGTTCATGACCAGCGACGCCGCCGCCCGGGGCTTCCGCCCCGCCCCCGGCCAGAAGCTCCACGTCAGCAACGCGGGCGCCGGGCGGGCCCCGACCTGGACGCTGCCCCGGAAAATCACCACCGTCGCCGCGGACGTCGACCCGAACGGCTCCCCGCGCAGCGGCATCCTCGTCACCCCGGGGGCGCTGCCGGGCACGGCCCGGACGGACGCCTACTCCCACACCCTCTTCATCAAGGCGGACCCGTCCGCCCCCGACGTCGCCGACCTCGTCCTCAACGCGGCCTCGGCGGCCGATCCCCTCATCTCGGCGACCAGCTTCGTGGCACAGAAGACCGACCAGAAGTACACGCAGATCCAGCGGGGCCTGTACGCGGGGGCGATCCTCGTACTCCTCCTGATCGGCGCGGGCCTCCTCGTCTCCCAGCTCGAACAGCTCCGCGAACGCAAGAAGCTCCTGGCCGCCCTGGTCGCCTTCGGCACCCGCCGCTCCACCCTGGGCTGGTCCGTCCTGTGGCAGACGGTGGTCCCCATCGCCCTGGGCCTCGCCCTCGCCACCGTCATCGGCATCGCCCTGGGTCTGGTCCTGCTGAGCATGACGCCGACGCCCCTCGCGGTCGACTGGCCCAAAATCGCGGCGATGACCGGGCTCTCCGCAGCAGTGGCCCTTCTGGTCACGGCCCTGTCCATGCCGCTCCTCCTCCGCCTGATGCGCCCCAGCGGCCTCCGCACCGAGTAACCCGGTGCAACCCTGCGGGGGGAGAGAGATCAGTCGGGAAAGCGGGCCCCGCAGGCGATGACGTACCTGGTCAGGGGCGCTTTCTCAGAAGTGGTACGGCCCTCCGCCCCCTTGCGGGGGCGGAGGCAGGAGACGAGCCGGCCTGTAC
>NZ_JBSGZD010000511.1:0-2602 GCF_053610825.1 Streptomyces sp. NPDC054863
GGGGCGGGCGGTGGTCAGCCGGTGCCCGGGAGCAGGTCCAGGAACGGGTCCGGGGAGGCTGCGATGCCGTGGCCGAAGGGCGAGTCCAGGTCCCAGATGAGGAAGAGCAGGAAGGCGATCATCACGCTGAAGAGCCCGGCGAGCAGCAACTCCCGTGGGGTGCGCCGGATTTGGAGGGTGAAGATCAGGCCGACGGTGATCAGGCCGCCCGTGATGAGGCCGAACCAGACGACCCCGGGCATGGTGGCCTCGGTGTTCTCGGCGCGTTGGCTGCGGGCGTCGGCGGCGGCGGCGACCTGGTCGACCAGGGGCTGGTAGGCCTGGCCCTCCAGGTCGGTCCTGGGGGCGTAGAGGGTGACGTCCTGGCGGACCCGGGCGAGGAGTTCGGTGCCCCGGTCGGTGACCTCGCTGTGGTCGACCATGTGCTGCCACTCGGTGTCGACGACGTGGCTGACGTAGGCGTCGATGTCGGCGCGGATGCGGGCGCGGACCTCGGCCGGGTAGACCTCGGCGCGGGCGCCGATCTCGTGCAGGGCCTGGGCCTCCTGGCGTACGGACTCCTGGGCGGCGCCGCGGCCCTCCCAGACTCCGGCGATGGCGAGACCGAGGACGATCGCGTAGATCACGCCGATCATCATCGTCATGTATTCGAGGACGTCGGGCGTTTCGGTCGGGTCGTCGTCCTCGCCGACCCGGCGGTTGTTGATGATCACGATGGTGAGGACGACCGCGCAGGCAGCAGCCATCGCGATGGTCAGAACAAGCCATTCCGACAAGGGAACCTCCGTCGATGGGGCCGCTCAGCGGGAGGAGCGGGGGCGCAGGACCGCGACGGCGAACACCGCGGGCGCTGTGATGATGAGCGTGAGAGTGAGCATCGAGGTCTGGCCCTCGGGGGATTTGCGGACCGGCCTGCGGTAGGCCGGGAGGGCGACCGCCCCGGGGAGCGGCGTGGCCGTCCGTACCGAGGGGGTGGGTGCGGGCGCGGGAGGGGGCGGCGGAGGAAGAAGGGGCGGTGGGACTGCTTGCGGTCGTACGGACGTGGCGGGCGCCGGTGTCGGGGGCTTCGGCGCCGGGGACTTGGGCCGGGGCAAGGGGGGAAGGGGGGCCGGGGGCTCGGCCGACGGAGGCCTCGGCTTCGACGGCTGGGCCGGGGGCTTCGGGTCGGCAGGTGGTGGCGGGGGACTCGGCGGTGGTGGCGGGGGCGGGGTGGGCGTCGGCCAGCAGGTGGTGTCCCTGCCCGCCACCGCCACCGCGGCCGGCCCGCCGTCCCGGCCGCCGGACGCGTACGCGCAGCTGTCGGCGGCGGCGGGCGCGGAGCCGGCCAGCAGCCAGCAGAGCGCGGCCGACGACAGCAGACGCACGAGGAGCGGACCGGTGATCCGGCGTGATCCGTACACGAGGGGCTTCATGGAACTGCTCAACGAGCGACACGCGGGAGAAGTATGGGATTCCCCTGATGGTTGGTTCTTCTGTGGATTTGCGTCTGGGACGGGAACGGGTGAGCGGGGCGGTGGAGGCGGCCGGTCCGGAAAGTTTTTCCCGGGACGTTGAACACGGGGGCGCGCCCCGCACGTACCTAGGGCCATGAGTGACGCACACCGGCGTCGCGCACAGCCCTTCGGGCACCTTCGGGACACGGGAGTCGACATGAGTACCTGGCGGAATGCTTCGCTCGCGGTGACGGCGGCGGCAGTGCTGGCACTGACGACGGCGTGCGGTCAGGACAACGGGAACGGCTCCTCCGGCTCCCGGTCCGTGGGCAACGCGGCCCCGGCCGAGAAGCCCGCGGGCGACGGGTACGGCAGCGGGGACGGATACGGCGACGGCGCACCGGCCGCGCCCAAGGAGGCGGGGCGGCTCGCCGTCAGGGACACCGGACAGCTCGGCAGGGTCGTCACCGACAGCGCGGGCATGACCCTGTACCGGTTCGACAAGGACACCGCGAAGCCGTCCCGTTCGAATTGCGAGGGCGACTGTGCGAAGGCCTGGCCCGTGGTGCCCGCGGGGAGCGTCTCCGCCGCACCCGGAACCGATCCGGCCGTGGTCGGCTCGGTCACCCGGAGCGACGGCAGCAAACAGCTCACACTCGGCGGCTGGCCCATGTACCGGTTCGCCAAGGACACCAAGGCGGGCGACCTCAACGGGCAGGGCGTGGGCGGCACTTGGTTCGCCTCCGCACCCGACGGCAAGAAGGCTGCCCCGGCCGGCGAGGGGGCACAGGCTCCGGCGGCCCCCGGTTCCGCCGCCCCGGACGCCCCCGCCGCACTCCCCGGGATGTCGGTGCGCAAGGACCCGAAGCTGGGCGAAATCGTCGTCGACTCCCGGGGCATGACCGTCTACCGCTTCAAGAAGGACTCCGCCTGGCCCATGAGGACCGCCTGCACCGGCGCCTGCCTGGCGAAGTGGCCGGCGGTCGCCCCGGTGGCCAAGAACAGCACCGAAGGCATCCTCAAGAAGGGCTTCGTCGTCTTCGACCGGCCCGACGGCGTCAAGCAGCAGACGATCGACTGCTGGCCCGTCTACACCTTCTCCGGCGACAGCAAGTCCGGTGACACCAACGGGCAGGGCGTGGGCGGTACTTGGTACGCGGTGTCCCCGC
>NZ_JBSGZD010000512.1:0-2595 GCF_053610825.1 Streptomyces sp. NPDC054863
ATTTTCACCATTCCGCTTTTGTTCAGGAGCAGTTGGCGTGATTCGGGTGGACGGATCGGCGCGGCAGTAGCAGGGTGGGCCACCGAGGATCCGTAGAGACCGATGGCACGCAGCGCACGGCACCCGAGGGGAGCGGTGGAGCGATGACCGATCAGGTACACCCCGGAGAGGGCCCCGGAACGGCGGGCCCAGGACCCGGCGGAGCGGGATTCACTTACCAGGACGCCGAACCGGAGCTGATCGTCGTCGCACTCGGCGAGGCCCGGCTGCGGGCGGGGGCCGAGGGCGTCCGGTCGGCGGCGGGCTCGGACGTATCGGCCCTGAACATGTTCCTGAGCGACGAACAGCTCGTGCTGGAGCCGCTGTTCGGCCACGAGGAACGGCACGTGAACGCGGCACGCGAGGACGAGGAGCTGTCGCTCTTCTACCGCGTACGGGGCGGGGAGGACCGGGCGCGCGAGCTGACCGCGCGGCTGGCGGCGCTGCCCGGCATCGAGACGGCGTACGTGAAGCCGGGTGCGGTACCGGCTTCGTACCCGCAGCAGTGGTACCCGCAGGAGCCGCAGTCGCAGTCCTACCCGCAGGCCGGCCCCGGGCAGGAAGGCTTCGGACGGGGCGGCCCCCGGCAGGGCGGCTTCCAGCAGGGCGGCGAGGAGGGCAAGCGCCTCAAAGAGGGTGCGCCGGCGACTCCCGACTTCACCGGCCGGCAGGGCTATCTGCGGCCCGCCCCCGAGGGCATCGACGCCCTCTGGGCGTGGACGAGGCCCGGCGGCTCGGGCGAGGGCGTCACCGTCATCGACATCGAGGGCGCCTGGCAGCTGGGCCACGAGGACCTGGCGGACAGGCTCGCCGGTGTCGTCATCGGCACCCCGGTGCAGGACCTGTCCTGGCGCAACCACGGCACGGCCGTCCTCGGCGTGATCGGCGGCGACCGCAACGAGCGCGGCATCACCGGAATCGCCCCGCAGGCCAACACCGCCGCCGCGTCCTTCCGGGGGCTCGGCACGGCGGCCACCATCCAGGCCGCGGCGGCCCGTCTCTCCCCCGGCGACCTCGTGCTGATCGAACTGCACCGGCCGGGACCGCGGTTCGACTTCGCCGAGCGTGACGACCAGCGCGGCTACATCGCACTGGAGTGGTGGCCGGACGACCTGGCGGCGATCCGCTGGGCGACCGCGCGGGGCGTCATCGTCGTGGAGCCGGCCGGCAACGGCGCGGAGAGCCTGGACGACGCCCTGTACGAGCGCAGGCCGGACGAGTTCCCCGAGCAGTGGCGCAATCCCTTCAACCCGTCGCACGGGTCCTCGGGGGCCGTCCTGGTGGGTGCGGGCGCTCCCCCGCCCGGGACGCACGGCCGCGATCACGGTCCTGACCGCTCGCGGCTCGCGTTCTCGAACTACGGGGCGCGCGTCGACGCCCAGGGCTGGGGCCGGGAGACCACGACCACGGGCGGCTCCTGGGACCGTCCCGGCGACCTCCAGGGCGGCGCCGAGGAGATCGCCTGGTACACCGACACCTTCTCCGGCACGTCGGCCGCGTCGCCGGTGGTGGTCGGTGCGCTGGCCTCGCTGCAGGGCATCCTCAAGGCGGCGAACCTGGGGCCGATGGGGCCGCAGCAGGCCCGCGAGGTGCTGCGTGCGACGGGCTCCCCGCAGCAGGACGCGCCCGGCAGGCCGTCCTCGCAGCGGATCGGCAACCGGCCCGACATCAAGTCCGCGGCCACCCGGCTGCTGCCGTCCGCGGTGGGCACCGGGCAGGCCGAACGGTACTGGGACGAACTGCTCCCGTACCCCCGTGAACTCCCGCCGCGGCTGCGGCTGTTCGTGGCGGGGGCTTGGCGCAACCTGAACGACCCGGCCCCCGACATCCGCCAGGCGGTGCACGCCGCCTTCGCGGGGGGCCGGCCGGACGTACGCGTGTGGTTCTCGGACGAGGAGATCGTCGGTCTCGTCGTCACCGGCTGAACGCAAGCCCCACGGAGCAACGACGCAACGACGGAAGGTGGCACGGCATGAGCACCATCCCGCAGATGCAGGGCCAGAGTTACGGGCAGAGCTACGGCCAGCAGCAGTTCGGCCAGGGCCAGCAGGGCCAGCAGGGTCACCAGGGTTCCGACAGCACCGCCCCGCCGCCGCCCCAGCAGTTCGGGCAGCAGCAGGGCCAGGGTCAGGGCCAGCAGTACGGTCCCGGCAGCGGCCTGGGGCAGCAGCTCCAGCAGCTCGGCCAGCAGCAGCCGTACCAGCAGCTGCTGCAGCAGCTCGGCCAGGGGCAGCAGGGCCAGCAGGGCTTCGGCCAGCAGATGCAGGGCCTGGAGACGCAGGTCATCAAGAGCAACACCGCCACGCAGTACTGGGACGTCGTCCAGCCGCTCCCCGGCCAGCCGCCGATCCTGTACCTGCTGGTGGACAACGCCTGGCGGCAGCTCGTCAATCCGAGCCAGATCGTGCACGACGCGGTCCAGCGCGCGTTCGCGTTCGGGCACCGGGTCATCGGCTTCTACGACGACCAGAGCCCGGCGCTCCTGAAGGCGATCGTCGTCACGAAGTAGGTTCCGTCGAGGAACAGACCGGCGGCGCCGGGCGGTGGGTTCTCCCC
>NZ_JBSGZD010000513.1:0-2557 GCF_053610825.1 Streptomyces sp. NPDC054863
CCGTGTACCAAGGCCTGCCCAGGTGGGTGACGAAGCCGGGGAAGCACACGAGCGCGGGAGCGTCGGCGCCTTCGGCCAGCCGCAGCGGCGCGAGCGTGTGCCGGGCGCTGTCGGCACGGTCGAAGGCGGGCAGGGCGAGCGAGGCGGTCACCAGCATGTGCATCGCCGATACGACATCGCCCGTCTCGCACACCCGTCGGTAGAGGGACGCGAGGGTCTGCGGCGGCCGTGTCGTGCCGTACGGGGCGGGCTCCGGCGCGGGATCGGGAATGGGTACGGGCTCGGGCTCGGGCTCGGGCTCGGGTTCGGGGAGGGCCTTCTCGGGGAGGGCGGTGCTCAGCTCCTCGTACAGCCGGGTGGCCAGTTGCGCGGTGCTGGGCCGGTCGAACACGAGGGTGGGGGGCAGGTGAAGGCCGGTGAGCGCGCTCAGCCGGTTGCGCAGCAGCACGCTGGTCAGGGAGTCGAAACCCAGCGCGGTGAAGGGGCGGTCGGGGACCACGGCGGTCGCGTCCGGGTGGCCGAGCACCGTGGCGACCTCCGCCCGGACCAGCTCCAGCACGGCGGGCGCACGGTCGGGCCCGGGCAGCGCTGCCAGCCGGTCCCGCCAGGTCACGGTCGCGGTCCCCGGACGGCCGTCCGTGGTTCCCACCGCTCTGTTGCCGTCGCGGCTGCCGTCCTCGGACCCGGCGGTCGGGCGGGCCGGGCGCAACAGGGCGCGCAGCGGCGGCGGGACCGGTGGCCCCGCGGGGGCCGTCGGCCGGGAACGGTCGAGCAGCAGCGGGGCGAGCACCGGCTCGCCGCTGCCCAGCGCGGCGTCGAACATCGCCAGGCCCTGCTCGGGGGAGACCGCGCGCAGCACGCCGCCCCGGGCCCGGTCGGCGAGGTCGGCGCGCGCCGCCATCCCGTCCCCGTCCGCCCACGGTCCCCAGGCGAGGGAGAGCGCGGGCAGGCCGAGGTACGCGCGGTGGTGCGCGAGAGCGTCCAGGAAGGCGTTGGCGGCGGCGTAGTTGGCCTGGCCGGCCTGTCCGAGGATCGCCGCGGCCGAGGAGAACAGCACGAAGTGCGACAGGGGAAGGTGCTCCGTCAGCCCGTGCAGGTTCCAGGCCGCGTCCGCCTTCGGCCGGAGCACCGCAGCGAGCCTTTCGGGCGTCAGCGCCTCCAGCACACCGTCGTCGAGGACCCCGGCGGCGTGGACGACTGCGGTCAGGCCGGGCGCGTACTCACCGACGACAGCGGCCAGTTGGGCGCGGTCGGCGGCGTCGCACGCGATCACGTCCGCGCGGGCTCCCGCCTCCTCCAGCGCGGCCCGCAGCCGCTGGGCCCCCGCCGCCTGCGGGCCCTGGCGGCTGATGAGGACGAGGTGGCGGACCTTGTGCCTGTGCACCAGGTGACGGGCAAGCAGACCGCCGAGGGAGCCGGTGCCCCCGGTGAGCAGGACGGTGCCACCGCTCTCGAAGCCCTCACCGGAGCGCACCCCGAAGTCTTCACGGAAGCCCTTGCCGAGGCCCTCTCCGCTTCCCTCTCCGCTTCCGGACAGGGCCTCGGTGACCGCGAGGCGGGGGACGCGCACCGTGCCTTCCGCGAGGGAGAGCTGGGGTTCGCCGGTGGCCAGAGCGGCGGGCAGCAGGTGCAGTGACTCGGGGCGGCCATCCGTGTCCACCACCGTGAGGCGGCCGGGATACTCCGACTGCGCGGCACGCGCCAGGCCCCACACCGCGGCGGCGGGCAGATCGGGCGCCGGTCCCGTGGCGCCACGGGTCACCACGACCAGGCGCGCTCCGTGCGACGCGGGACCGGACAGCCGGGCCCGCAGCAGTTCCAGCACGCGCGTGGTCATGGTGTGGGTGTCCGCCACCGGATCGGTGGCCCCGGCATCGGTGGCCCCGGCATCGGTGGCCCCGGCATCGGTGGCCCCGGCATCGGTGGCCCCGGCATCCGTGGCCCCGGCATCCGTGGATCCGACGGCTGCGGATCCGACGGCTGCGGACGGGGCGGACAGCGAGACGACGACAGTTTCGGGGGCGTCTCCCGCAGCGGTGGACAGGGAGGACAGCGCGGCGCGCAGGCCCAGATCGTCCGGCTCGGCCACGGTCAGTGCCGGGCCGTCCCCTCCTGCCGGAATGCCGGTCCACCGCAGCCCGTACAGACCCGAGGCCGCGCCCGGTCCCGTGGTCAAGGCATCGACGGCTTCCGGCACCGGCCGGGTGGTCAGCGACTCCACGCGGGCCACCGGCCTGCCCGCGGGGTCGGAGAGGTCCACCGTGACCGTGTCAGGGCCGGTGGAGCGGAGGCGTACGCGCAGCGCGGTGGCGCCGGTGGCGTACACCGTCGTACCGCGCCAGGCGAAGGGAAGCCGGGCGGGACCGGCAGGCGGGCCGGCGAGCAGTTCGGCGTGCAACGCGGCGTCCAGCAGCGCGGGATGGAGGGCGTAGCGACCGGCATCCGCCGTCGCAGGCTCCGGCAGCCGGACCTCGGCGAACAGCTCCCCGTCCCGCCGCCAGGCGGCGGTGACGCCCTGGAATGCAGGGCCGTAGGCGTAACCGGCACCGGCCAGGCG
>NZ_JBSGZD010000514.1:0-2512 GCF_053610825.1 Streptomyces sp. NPDC054863
CTCCGGGGCCGCCCGGGAATTTCAGACCCTCAAGGGGTCATACACACAGCGTCACTTGTTGATGCAGGTGTTGCCGAAGGTGGGGTTCAGCAGACCGATCACGGAGACCGTGTTACCGCACGCGTTCACCGGCACGTGGACCGGGACCTGAATGACGTTGCCCGAGACCACACCGGGGGAGTTCAGCGCGGCACCCTGGGCACCCGCGTCGGCGACGGCCATGCCCGCACCCGCGAGAACGAGGCCACCCGTAGCAGCCGCAGCAGCGACGATCTTCTTGATCATTGTTGTTCCTCCTAGTTGAAAGGTGCGATCCCAGCCGCGGACCGCATCACCTGTAACGAAGAGAAACCGGCGGGGCTACGACCCCGACCCTCCATTCACCCTTTTCATTCAAGTAGCACGTGCGGGCGAATAGCTGAGCAATACGTTTCCTCAGCCGTCACCCCGGGCATCAGCAGTTGTCGATGAACCGGTCCAGCACCCGGGCGCCGAACTTGAGCCCGTCGACCGGCACCCGCTCGTCCACGCCGTGGAACATGCCGGCGAAGTCCAGCTCCGGGGGCAGCTTGAGCGGCGCGAAGCCGAAGCTGCGGATGCCGAGGTCGTCGAAGGACTTGGCGTCCGTGCCGCCGGAGAGCATGTACGGGACGGCCCGCGCGATGGGGTCCTCGGCCTTGAGCGCGATCTGCATGGCGTCGACGAGGTCCCCGTCGAAGCTGGTCTCCAGGGCCCTGTCGCCGTGCACGTCCTCGCGCTTGACCTTGGGGCCGAGGATCCGGTCCAGGTCGGCGAGGAACTCTTCCTCGTAACCGGGCAGGAAGCGCCCGTCGACGTGGGCGGTCGCCTGCCCCGGGATCACGTTCACCTTGTATCCGGCGCCCAGCATCGTCGGGGCGGCGGAATTGCGCAGGGTCGCGCCGATCATCTTGGCGATGCCGCCGAGCTTGGCGAGGGTGGCCTCCATGTCCTCGGGGTCGAGGGGGGTGCCGAGTGCGTCGGAGAGCTCGTCGAGGAAGGACCGTACGGTCTTGGTCATCCTGACCGGCCACTGGTGGCGCCCCAGTCGGCCGACGGCCTCGCACAGCTCGGTGATCGCGTTGTCGCTGTTGGTCATGGAGCCGTGGCCCGCCGTCCCTTCGACGGTGAGCCGCATCCAGTGCATGCCCTTCTGGGCGGTCTCCACGAGGTACAGGCGCAGGTTCTCGTTCACGGTGAAGGAGAAGCCGCCGACCTCGCCGATGGCCTCGTTGACGCCCTCGAAGAGGCCGGGGTGGTTGTCGACGAGATGCCGTGCGCCGTACGTGCCGCCGGCCTCCTCGTCGGCGAGGAAGGCCAGCACGATGTCGCGCGGGGGCTTGCGGCCGGTGCGCATGCGGTCGCGCACGACCGCGAGGGTCATCGCGTCCATGTCCTTCATGTCGACCGCGCCGCGACCCCACACGCAGCCGTCGGCGATCTCGCCGGAGAACGGGTGGTGCGTCCAGTCCTCCGCGTTGGCCGGCACGACGTCGGTGTGGCCGTGGATGAGGAGCGCGGGCCGCGACGGGTCCTCGCCCTCGATGCGGGCCACGGTCGAGGCGCGCCCCTTGTGGGACTCGAAGATCTTCGGTTCGAGGCCGACCTCGGCGAGCTTCTCCGCGACGTACTCGGCTGCCTTGCGCTCCCCGGGCCCGGAGTGGTCGCCGTAGTTGCTGGTGTCGATGCGGATGAGATCCCGGCAGAGGTCGACGACCTCGTCCTCGCCGCTCACTGCCCGGGTCGTGTTCGACTCGCTCACGCTGCTTCCTCCCACTGCGTTGCTGGTGGTCCCCCTCATCCTCCCGCTCCCGGCTCCGCCGCCCAAGGGGGGCCCACCCCCGCAATGTGCCGTTCACGCAGGTGGGAGGGGACGAGAAGGGTGGTGATCGGGCACCCGAAACCCCTGGTATTGTTTTCCACGTCGGAACGGGACAGCGCAGAACAGCCCCGAACGGCAGACACCTTGTCCGGGTGGCGGAATGGCAGACGCGCTAGCTTGAGGTGCTAGTGCCCTTTATCGGGCGTGGGGGTTCAAGTCCCCCCTCGGACACCACAGAGAAGGCCCCAGTTCATCTGGGGTCTTTTTGCATGTCCTGGCCTGCTCCCACAGGCCGATACGCTGGGCGAATGATGGAGAACCTCCCCCCTTGCCCCGAATGTTCCTGTGAGTACACCTACGAGATGGACGCCCTCGTGGTGTGCCCGGAGTGCGGGCACGAGTGGGTGCCCCAGGAGGGGGCGGCCGACGGCGGTGACTCGGGGCCGGCTGCCGTGCGGGACTCCGTGGGGAACGTGCTGAACGACGGGGACAGTGTGACTGTCGTGAAGGCGCTCAAGGTGAAGGGCAGCCCGTCGGGGATCAAGGCGGGCACCAAGGTGCGGGGCATCCGGCTGGTCGACCCGGTCGACGGGCACGACATCGACTGCAAGGTGGACGGCTTCGGGGCGATGCGTCTCAAGTCGAGCCTGGTGAAGAAGGTCTGAGACGGGG
>NZ_JBSGZD010000515.1:0-2511 GCF_053610825.1 Streptomyces sp. NPDC054863
GTGACGCCCTGACGCTCCGCCTTGCGGGCGGCCTGGGCCTCGCGGGCCTCGGCCATCGCCTCGGTCTTCTTCTTGTGCGGGCCAAGAACCATGATCATGTTCCGGCCGTCCTGCTTCGGGTTGGACTCGATGAAGCCCAGGTCCTCCACGTCGGAGGCGAGTCGCTGAAGCAGCCGGAAGCCAAGCTCGGGACGGGACTGCTCACGACCACGGAACATGATCGTGATCTTGACCTTGTCACCCTGCTTGAGGAACCGGACGACGTGACCCTTTTTGGTGTCGTAGTCGTGCGGGTCGATCTTCGGGCGGAGCTTCATTTCCTTGATGACCGTGTGCGCCTGGTTCTTGCGCGCCTCACGGGCCTTCATGGCCGACTCGTACTTGAACTTCCCGTAGTCCATGAGCTTGCACACGGGCGGACGGGCGGTCGCCGCGACCTCGACAAGGTCGAGGTCGTACTCCTGCGCCAGCTCAAGGGCCTTTGCGAGGGGAACGATTCCGACCTGTTCGCCGCTGGGGCCTACAAGCCGGACCTCGGGAACGCGAATCCGGTCGTTAATGCGGGGCTCGGCGCTGATGGATCCTCCTCAGTAGCACCACACGGCTGTCTGGCAGACAGCCGCGCAACGTCTTATTTCTTCGGACCAACCGCATCGGGGAACAAAAAACGCCCCGGACGGGACACAGGCAGGGCTCCAGGAAATACCGGAGCACCACCGCGTCTGAAACCGCGGGGCGCACACATCGGACAGTTCCATCGTCCGTACGGAACGATGGGGACCATCTTCTGACCGGTGACCCGCCGTCCCGGGGGACGGTCAGGTGGGAGATCGGAGCCTCCACTTGTGGGCCGGGCACAGGAGTGCCCAGCCGGTCGTGAGAAAACAGTACTGCACTTTCCTCACGGCCGCGAACCCGGCGTAAACCACCCGTCCCGGGGAAACTGCCCGCGCCGCGGGATCTATCGTTGACGCCATGAGCGACGCGACCGGCAACACCGGCACCACTGACGAGCACGGCCCCGCCTTCGACGACATGACCCGCGACATCGCGGACGTGCCCGCCGTCGAGGTGATCACCACGGTTGCCGTGCACCTGATGAGCGCCGCAGCCGTGAACCTGGGTCTCGCCGAGGGCGGCGAGGAGCAGAAGGACCTCGACGAGGCCCGCAAGCTGATCCAGGCGCTGGCCGGCCTGATCACCGCCAGCGCGACCGAGATCAGCTCCTTCCACGCGGCGCCGCTGCGGGACGGACTGAAGTCCCTGCAGCTGGCGTTCCGCGAGGCGTCGGTCGTGCCGGACGAGCCGGGCCAGGGCCCGGGCGAGAAGTTCACGGGCCCCGTCTACGGCTAGGCCTCCCGCGACCGGCGGTGCGCGGGCGTGCCTGTTCAGCCGGTGAGCAGGGACTCCCCGGGAGGCGTGCTGCCCGGCGGCAGGAGGGCCAGGTCGAGTCCTCGTACGAGTCGGGCCCGGAGCACCTCGTCGGAGGCGAGGGCGTTCGCGATGCGGCGGGCGGTGTCGGCGGGGACGGCGTCCGGGGCGAGTACGAGCGCGAGGGTGCCGTCGGCCTCACCGGGGCCGAGGTGGGCACGGAGCACACCGGGCTCGGCGGCGACGAGACGGCGGACCGCTTCGGTCACGGCGGGGTCGTCGAGGGGGCGCGGGCTGGTGCGGCCCTCGGCGAGGGCGCGCAGGGCGGGGCCGGTGAGCTGGTACGGGACGGGGCCCGCGAGGTCGAGGACGACGGTGTCGGCCTGCTCGTGGGCGGCGGCCTGGAGGGCCTGGTGCAGCGGTACGGCGACGGGGCGGGCGGCGGGGTCCCAGCGGGCCAGGGCCTCGACGGAGGTGAAGGCGGGCAGCGCCTTGCGGTCCCCCGCACGGAGGGTCGGCACTGCCATGTCGCTCGTCTTCTCCCGCCTCAGCCCGGTCTCCGGGTCGGTCTCGACCTCGCCGAGCACGGCGACGACGGGGACGAGGAGGCGGGCTGCGGGCAGCGCGTCGAGGACCCGCTGGTGCGCCTGCTCGTCCTTGGCCCCCTGCTCCCAGGCGGCGAGGGCCGCGGCGAGGGTGGGGTCGGCGGTGCCGTCGTCTTCGGAGAAACCGGGGTCCGGGATGTTCTTGAGCACGGGTCGAGGGTATCGGGCGGGGGTACGGGGCGGGCGTTGAGGGGCGCGGGGCTGTACTGGATATGCGGCTCCGCCGCGCGGGCGCGGTCGGCCACGACGCACCCGGCCGACGACCACCGCCCCGCGGGCAACCACCTCACCCACCCGCCCTGCCCCGCGCCCGAGCGGCCCGCACCGGTCAGCGGGGTCGGCCGCCGCGCCACACCACTACCGCCGCCCCCAGCACCAGCACTCCCGCGCCGCCCGCGACCAGTGCCCAGACCTCCGGGCCGGCCGGCCGTTCGGCGGGGCGTTCAGGACCTGCGCCGAAGTACCGCTTCGGGTAGCCCGCCGCCGATCTCCAGCAGGCCGCCGCCCTCGACTCCGAGCGAGGCGAGGACCACTT
>NZ_JBSGZD010000516.1:0-2501 GCF_053610825.1 Streptomyces sp. NPDC054863
GAGTTGGGCGGTGCGCCCGCCCTCGGCGGCGGGCCCCTTGCTCGTGTCACTCATGGATGGATCCCGTGCACATACTCGTTCTCGGCGGTACGACCGAGGCGCGGCGCCTCGCCGAACTCCTGGTGGACATTCCGGGCGCCCGGGTCACCAGCTCGCTCGCCGGACGCGTCGCCATCCCGAAACTTCCCCCGGGCGAGGTCCGCGTCGGAGGCTTCGGCGGTGCCGAGGGACTGGCCGCATGGCTGCGTACCCACCAGGTGGACGCGCTCATCGACGCCACCCATCCTTTCGCCGGAACGATCAGTTTCCACGCGGCTGCTGCTGCCGCTGCGGCCCATGTTCCCCTGCTGGCGCTCCGCAGGCCCGGCTGGGCGGCGGGCGACGGGGACCGCTGGCACCCGGTCGGCTCACTGGCCGGGGCCGCCGAGGTGCTGCCCGCACTGGGCGAGCGGGTCTTCCTGACGACGGGGCGGATGGGCCTGTCCGCCTTCGCCGCGCTGGACGCACAGTGGTTCCTGATGCGGTCGGTGGACGCCCCCGACGCACCGCACCCGGCGCGCATGGAGGTCCTGCTGGAACGCGGCCCCTTCACCCTCGACGGCGAACGGGAGCTGATCCGCCGCCACCGCATCGAGGTGCTCGTGACCAAGGACAGCGGCGGCGCCGCGACCGCCCCCAAGCTGACCGCTGCCCGCGAGGCCGGGATTCCGGTGGTCGTGGTGCGGCGCCCGCCGGTCCCCGAAGGGGTGCCGACGGCCGGCACCCCCGAGGCGGCCGTCACCTGGCTGCTGCCCGGTGACGGCCCCCTCACGAGCCCCGAGAACCTCAAGAGGTGGACGGCTCAGGCCTCCGGGTAGCGGCGCGGGGTCCATACGATCTGGCTCCCGTCACCCCGTCGCACCCACTGCGTCTGCGACGACCCGACGAGCAGGATGGTCCGCATGTCGACCTCCTCCGGCACGAGGTCCCCGAGCCGTACGGTGCGTACGCTCTCCGTCGGCCCGCCCACGTCCCGCCCCAACACCACCGGCGTGTCCGGTGAACGGTGCTCCAGGAGCAGCGCCTTGGCCTTGCCGACCTGCCAGGTGCGGCTGCGCGAACCGGGGTTGTACAGCGCGAGCACCAGGTCCGCCGACGCGGCGGCCCGCAGCCGCTCCGCGACCACCTCCCACGGCTTCAGCCGGTCGGAGAGCGAGATCGTCGCGTAGTCGTGGCCCAGCGGCGCACCCGCCTTCGCGGCGGCGGCGTTGGCCGCCGTCACCCCCGGCAGCACCCGTACGGGCACGTTCGCGTACGCGTCCTGCGACGCGACCTCCAGCACGGCGGTCGCCATGGCGAACACGCCCGGGTCGCCGCCGGACACCACGGCCACCCGCCGGCCGCGCCGCGCCAGGTCGAGGGCGAACTCGGCGCGCTCCGACTCCACCTTGTTGTCGGAGCCGTGCCGCACCTGCCCCGGCCGCACCGGCACCCGTGCCAGGTACGTCGTGTACCCGACCAGATCGTCCGCCGCCGCCAGCGCACCGCGCGTCTCCGGAGTCAGCCACAGCGGCCCGGCGGGCCCGGTGCCGACCACGACGACCTCGCCGTCCGCCTGCGGACGTGCGGCAGGCGGCTCGGTGTGGGCCGAGCCGATCCGGCTGGGCAGCACCGCCACCGCGAAGTACGGCACCGACTCGGCGTCCACGTCGGCCAGTTGACCGGTGCGCTCCCCGGCCATGGTGGCGCGCTCCACGTAGCGGGCCTCGGCCAGCCGTCCCGACGCCTCGAAGGCACCGCGCACGGCGGGGAACGTACGCCCCAGCTTCATCACCACCGCGGAGTCCGTCGCCGCCAGCCGCGCCGTCAGCTCCTCCTGAGGCAGCGTTCCCGGGAGGATCGTCAGCACCTCCTCGCCCTCGACGAGCGGGGTGCCGAGCCGGGCCGCGGCGGCGCTCACCGACGTGACCCCCGGGATCACCTCGGTGGGGAAACGGTCCGCGAGCCGCTTGTGCATGTGCATGTACGAGCCGTAGAAGAGCGGGTCGCCCTCCGCGAGCACGGCGACGGTGCGCCCCGCGTCGAGGTGCACGGCCAGCCGGCCCGCCGCCTCCTCGTAGAACTCCTCCAGCGCGCCCCGGTAACCGCCCGGGTGGTCCGTCGTCTCCGTCGTGACGGGATAGACCAGCGCCTCCTCGACGTGGTCCGCCCGGATGTGCTTCGCCGCGATGGACCGCGCTATCGACCGCCCGTGCCGGGCGCTGTGGTAGGCGATCACATCCGCCTCGGCGATGATCTCCACCGCGCGTACGGTCATCAGGGACGGGTCGCCAGGGCCGAGCCCGACTCCGTACAACCGCCCCGTGCTCTGCTCGCTCACGCTTACTCTTCCTCGCTGGCGATCGCGTTGAGCGCGGCGGCGGCGATGGCGCTGCCGCCCCGCCTGCCGCGCACGATCAGGTGCTCAAGACCGGACCCGTGCACCGCGAGGGCCTCCTTGGACTCCGCGGCACCCACGAAAC
>NZ_JBSGZD010000517.1:0-2494 GCF_053610825.1 Streptomyces sp. NPDC054863
AGGCCGGGGCGCAACCCAGCCGGGGGGCCGCCGCCGCACCGGTCCCGGTGGCGGCCGGTGCGGCCGTGCCCGCCGTCAGGCGCCCTTGAACTTCCAGACGAAGGGCTCCTTGGAGTCCTCGTCGGCCGCCCAGTGGACCTCGATCTGCTGGGCGCCGACCGGGACCATGTAGGTCTGGCAGAAGGTGTGGCTCTGGCCCTGGGCCCAGTTCTCGACGTCGCCGTCGTCCTCGCAGCCCTTGGCATCCTCGGCGGCGCCGATCAGCAGGCCGCCGCGGGCGCCGTCGGCGTAGACCTCGACGTTGTCGGCGACGTCCGGGTAGGACCCGACGGGCTTGCCGCCCTTGTGGGTGTACTTCACGTGGGCGACGACGGGCACCAGGCCCTTGGCCTTCGCCGGGTCGTTGATCATCTTCTTGGCGTCGGCCTCGGTGCCGACGTCGGCCTTCTGCGCGGCGATCTCGTACGTGACCTGTCCGGCCTCCTTCTCCTTGAAGGGGCTGGTCACGGACTCCCCGGCGGCCAGCTCCTTCTTGCCCGCGGCCTCGCCCGCGCCGTCGGCCGGGGGCTTCCCGGCCCCGCCGGTCTCCTTGGCCGCTCCGGCACCGCCCGTGGCACCCCCGGCCTTGTCGTCCCCGTTGCAGCCCGTCAGGGCGAGCGCCAGGACGGCGACGGGGGCGGCGGCACGCAGGGCGAGCTTCTTCCGGTGGGACACGCGATCTCCTCGACAAGTGACGGTGAAGGCGCCCGCGCTGGACCGGGCACCGCCCGTAGTGGCACCGGGCACCGCGCACCCTACGAAGCGGGCCGCCGCCCCCTCACCCCGGGGCCGGTCACTGTCCGTATGACACCGGGAACCCACCGCGTCCCCACGTGATGGTTTCGCTCTCCACACCCGCCCTCCCCCATCCGGCGGCCCGGGCGCTCCGCATGCCGGGCGGGGCCCACAGTGCGAGGGTGTCGGGTGACGACAGAAGGAGGCGTCCACGTGCGGTGTCTGGTGACCGGGGCGAGCGGATACATCGGCGGGCGGCTGGTGCCCGAGCTGCTGGCCGCGGGCCACGAGGTGCGGGCCCTGGCGCGCACGCCCGCCAAGCTGCGGGACTTCCCGTGGTCGGCGCAGGTGGAGACGGTACGGGGAGACGTGCAGGACCCGGAGTCGACGGGGCGGGCGATGGCCGGGGTGGACGTCGCGTACTACCTGGTGCACGCGCTGGGCACCGGAAAGGGCTTCGAGAAGACCGACCGCGAGGCGGCCCGGGTCTTCGGCGAGCAGGCGCGGCGGGCCGGGGTGCGGCGGATCGTCTACCTCGGCGGTCTGACGCCCGCCGGGGTTCCCGAGCGCGAGCTGTCGCCGCACCTGCGCTCGCGGGCCGAGGTCGGCCGGATCCTGCTGGGGTCGGGGGTGCCGACGGCGGTGCTGCGGGCCGCGGTGATCATCGGCTCCGGTTCGGCGTCCTTCGAGATGCTGCGGTACCTGACCGAGCGGCTGCCGCTGATGGTGACCCCGAGCTGGGTGCGCACCCGGATCCAGCCGGTCGCCGTGCGGGACGTGCTGCGGCTGCTGGTCGGCAGCGCGCGGCTGCCCGCCGACGTGAGCCGGACCTTCGACGTGGGCGGGCCCGACGTCCTCACGTACCGCGACATGATGCAGCGGTACGCGTGGGTGGCGGGCCTGCCGCGGCGGCTGATCCTGCCCGTGCCGGTGCTCACCCCGCGCCTCTCCAGCCACTGGGTGGGGCTCGTCACGCCGGTGCCCGCGTCGATCGCCCGGCCGCTGTCGGAGTCGCTGCGGCACGAAGTGGTGTGCACGGAGCACGACATCGAGGAGTACGTGCCCGGGCCGCCGGGCGGTCCGATCGGCTTCGAGCGCGCGGTGGAGCTGGCGCTGCGCCGGGTGCAGGACGCGCAGGTGACCACCCGGTGGTCGTCCGCCTCGGTGCCCGGCGCACCGAGCGATCCGCTGCCCACCGACCCGGACTGGGCGGGCGGCAGCCTGTACACGGACGTGCGGAAGCAGGTCGTGGACGCGTCGCCCGAGCGGCTGTGGCGGGTGGTGGAGGGTATCGGCGGGGAGAACGGCTGGTACTCGTTCCCGCTGGCCTGGGCGGTACGGGGGTGGCTGGACCGGCTCGTCGGCGGGGTCGGTCTGCGGCGCGGGCGGCGCGACGGGTCGCGGCTGCGGGTCGGGGACTCGCTGGACTTCTGGCGGGTCGAGGAGATCGAGCCGGGGCGGCTGCTGCGGCTGCGCGCCGAGATGCGGGTGCCGGGCCTCGCCTGGCTGGAGCTGGGGGTGGAGCGGGACGACCAGGGCCGCACGGTCTACCGGCAGCGGGCGGTGTTCCATCCGCACGGGCTCGCCGGGCACGCGTACTGGTGGAGCGTGGCGCCGTTCCACGGGGTGGTGTTCGGCGGGATGGCCCGCAACATCGCGGCGGCTGCGAGCACCTGAGCGCCCCGCTGGACCGCTGGACGTGGCGCGGGGGGCCGGCGGG
>NZ_JBSGZD010000518.1:0-2468 GCF_053610825.1 Streptomyces sp. NPDC054863
GGCAAACTCAGCCGTCCGCCGCACCCCCGTCCCCACGGGGCTGATGGGCCTGGTGTTGTCCCGTCCCGGACCGCTCTTCCGGACGGGGGCGCCGCTCAGCGCCCCAGCAACATGCCCACGGACGACGCTTGTGTGACCACCGCTTCCCAGCCTCCGAAGAGGAAGAGGAGCAGGGCCGCCAGGGGGAGGACCATGGCCGTTGCCACCAGGGGGTGGCGCGGGCCCGAGCGGCGACCGCCGAATGCGGCGAAGGCACGACGGCCTCGGATCGCGTGCGTGCGGATCATCGTCCTTGATGCCGTGTCCGCCATGGTCCCTCTCCTGTCGTCTTGGTAAGCGGCGGGTGTCTGACCTCGGGGGACGAGTGCTGCACCCACCGCTTGATTTCAAGATTAGGGGCGGGTGCGGCCCCGGTCGTCATGCCCTCGTACCGATTGACTGGCCTCCCGGAGGATGACCTACCGGGTGACGGCGTACTCCCCTGGGTGGAGAGCGGGGTGGACGTCTCGGGGACTTCCCCGAGGGGTCGGACGGGGGTGCTCCCCCGGGGTCATTCCGCGGCGGTGCGCCGCTCCGATGCGTCCTCCCTGGGTACCGGCTGCTCGACCAGGGCCAGGACGCGGGTGGCCATGAAGCGTGCGGTGCGCACGACGCTGCCGCTGCGGGTGACTTCACTCACTTCCACCACCCCCCTGCGGACCGCCGTTTCGACCCTTCGGCCCGCTCTGCTGGCCACCATTTCGTACGTCCTGGTGGTGTCTCCGGCGTCCACCACTATCTCGACTCGATCACCCTTCACTGATCCAATCCCCCTTCTGCTGTTGCCCGTTGGGATTGAGCAGGGGCCAGGGAGATGGGAACACGCGTTCCCTGACCACTCTTCAAGTTTCGCACCCGGCACTGACAATCGATCGATTCGGGCGGGTGTGGCCTATGAGCACACCGCGCCACGGGTACGTAAGCTGTGCCACGTCGAACGGACCGGTCAGCAGTGGGGTGGGGGAGGCCCCACCGGAGGTAGGGGACGGACATGGCGATGATGCGGCTCCGGCGCGAGGACCCGCGTGTCGTCGGCTCGTTCAGGATTCACCGGCGGCTCGGCGCGGGCGGCATGGGCGTCGTCTACCTGGGCTCGGACCGGCGCGGCCAGCGGGTCGCGCTGAAGGTGATCCGGCCGGACCTGGCGGAGGATCAGGAATTCAGGTCGCGTTTCGCGCGCGAGGTGTCGGCGGCGAGACGGATCAGGGGCGGCTGCACGGCGCGGCTCGTGGCCGCCGATCTGGATGCCGACCGGCCGTGGTTCGCGACGCAGTACGTGCCCGGGCCCTCCCTGCACGACCGGGTGGCCGATGAGGGTTCGCTGATCGCGGCCGAGGTCGCGGCCATCGGGGCGGCGCTGGCGGAAGGGCTGGTGGCGGTTCACGAGGCGGGCGTCGTGCACCGCGACCTGAAGCCGTCGAACATCCTGCTCTCCCCCAAGGGCCCCCGCATCATCGACTTCGGCATCGCGTGGGCGACGGGTGCGAGCACGCTGACGCACGTCGGGACCGCGGTGGGATCGCCCGGCTTCCTGGCGCCCGAGCAGGTGCGCGGGGCCACCGTCACCCCGGCGACCGACGTCTTCGCACTGGGCGCCACGCTGGCGTACGCGGCGACCGCCGACTCGCCGTTCGGGCAGGGCAGTTCCGAGGTCATGCTCTACCGGGTCGTACACGAGGAGCCGCTCCTCGACGGGGTGCCGGACGCACTGGCTCCGCTGGTCCGGGCCTGCCTGTCGAAGGAACAGGAGGAACGTCCCAGCACGCTCCAGCTGTCGATGCGGCTCAAGGAGATCGCGGCGCGGGAGGCACAGGGCGGCGGGCCGGAGCAGCGGCCTCCGGCCCAGCGCGCTCAGGCCACCGACTCGTACGCCGATCAGCGGACCCAGCGCACCACCCAGCAGCGTCGTTCCGGCGAGCAGCACCGGCCGGACGGTGCGCCTCAGTCGGAGCCGCGGGGGGCCGCCGCGCAGGCGCCTCGCGGAACGTCCTCCCGTAACGGAGGGCCTTCGTCGCCGCGCAACGGATCGGCGTCCGGCGCACGGAACACCACCCGGTCCGGTGCCGCCCGCAAGGGCACCCGGCCGGGCGGCCGGCCGACTTCGGGCGGCAGGCTGCGGCCCGCGAACCCGCGACTGCTGCGGCAGCGGCTGGTGGTGTTCGTGGTGGTGACGCTGCTGGTCGCGCTGGGCATCGCCGCGGCGCAGGGATGTCAGGGGCCGTCCCGCGGGCTGGGTCCCGACGTGCCGGTGAAGGCCACGGCCACGGCCATGACGGTGACCACGGCCGGGACGGCCGAGGGCCCGCAGCGGCTGTAGCGCGGCGGGCCCGGCGGTTCGGCTTCGGCTTCGGCTTCGGCTTCGGCTTCGGCTTCGGCTTCGGCTTCGGCTTCGGCTTCGGCTTCGGCTTCGGCTTCGGCTTCGGCTTCGG
>NZ_JBSGZD010000519.1:0-2457 GCF_053610825.1 Streptomyces sp. NPDC054863
GGCCCGGCCGGACGAGCCCGGCCGGCCCCCGCTCCCCGTGGCGGGCGACGCCTCCGGCTGGTCCATGGAGGAGCGGCTGTACAACCAGGTCTGGGGCATGTTCGAGGACCTGGCCCGCAGTGCCGCCGCCTACCGCAGCGCCGTCGACTTCGCCGAGTCCCGCATGGAGCAGGAGCTCGACAAGGTCCTCTCCGACCCCCGCAGCCGCATCGGCACCACCGGCGACCTGGCCCGGCAGAGCGCCCGCGCGAAGCGGGACGCCCTCGTCGAACAGGCCCGCGCCGTCCTGGACCGCGACGTGGCCCAGCTCGTCACCGAGTCCGAGGTCGTCGAGCCCGCCCTGCCAGCCTCCTTCGCCCGCTGGAACACCCCCGCCTGGCACGCCTACCGGGTTCCCATGGAGGTCCCGATGGCGCTGCGCATCGGCGATCTGCACCTCCCGGAGCGCCCCGACCTGCACATCCCGCTGCTCGTCCGGCTGCCGCTGGAACGCGGTCTGTGGATCGACGCCGGAAGGACCGGTTCCGAGGCCGCGATGATGATGGACACCGACGAGCTGCGCCGCCTGTCCATGGACACCGCCGTCGTGCACGCCGCGCGGCTGCTCGGGGCGTACCCGGCGGGCGAGTTCACGGTGCACGTCATCGACCCCGCGGGTTCCGCGTCCGCCGCGCTCGCCCCGCTGGTCAAGTCCGGCGTGCTGGACTCGCCGCCCGCGCTGGGGGCCCAGGGCGTCGCCTCCGTACTGGCGAAGCTGACCGAGCGGGTGGACCTCGTACAGATGGCGATCAGGGCCGGTGCGTCCGACGCGCTGCCACCGCACCTGGACACCGCCGAGCAGCTGCTGATCGTCAACGACTTCCCGCACGGCTTCGACGACCGCGCCGTCACCCAGCTGCGCTACCTCGCCGACGAGGGACCCTCCGTCGGCGTCCACCTCATGATGGTGGCCGACCGGGAGGACGCCAGCGCGTACGGACCGGTGCTCGATCCGCTGTGGCGTTCGCTGCTGCGGCTCACGCCGGTGCCCGACGCGCACCTCGCCGACCCGTGGGTGGGCCATGCCTGGACGTACGAACCGCTGCTCGCGCCGCCCGCGGGGCAGGTGCTGTGGAATGTGCTCAGCCAGGTGGCGGCGGCTCGCAGGGCCCTCGGCCGGTAGTACCGCAGCCCTTGCCAGAGATGTGTCCTGACCTGCGTCTTTGAAGGTTGATTACCAATCCCTTTACCTTCTCTTGGGAATTCCTGTACTCTCGACACAGCGGAGGGGAGTACTCCCGGCTGCGATGTTCCCGTCAATACGGACCGCCATCGGTCCCGGGGCATCGGCCCGGCGCGCGCCAGAAGGCGGCTCGGGTGGAAGAGACCTCCGGCAGCGACGACGCTGATTTTGTTGCCGTAGCTATCTGCCGGAGGCGCAGTGGACGTTTCATTGAACATGTGGCTCTTCACCATCCTGGCCCTCGCGGCCCTGATCGGTGTGGACTTCTTCATCGGGCGCAAGCCCCACGACGTGTCGATCAAGGAAGCCGGCATCTGGACGGGTGTCTGGATCGCGCTGGCCGTGATCTTCGGCCTCGGCCTGCTGGTGTTCGGCGAGAGCCAGGCGTCCGGCGAGTTCTTCGCGGGCTTCATCACCGAGAAGTCCCTGAGCGTCGACAACCTCTTCGTCTTCGTACTGATCATGGCGAAGTTCTCGGTGCCTTCCCACCTCCAGCAGCGGGTGCTGCTGATCGGCGTACTGATCGCACTGGTCCTGCGAGCGATCTTCATCGCCGCCGGCGCCGCGGTCATCGCCAACTTCTCGTGGGTCTTCTACATCTTCGGCGCGTTCCTGATCTACACCGCCTGGAAGCTCATCCAGGAGGCACGCGCAGGGGCGGAGGAGGAGGAGTTCGAGGAGAACCGCCTGCTCAAGAAGATCGAGACCAAGTTCGGCGTCGCCGACCAGTACCACGGCACCAAGCTCTTCATCCAGAAGAACGGCAAGCGGATCCTGACGCCGCTGATGGTCGTGATGCTCGCCATCGGCATGACCGACGTGCTGTTCGCGCTGGACTCGATCCCGGCGATCTTCGGCCTCACCCAGGACCCGTACATCGTCTTCACCGCGAACGCCTTCGCGCTGATGGGTCTGCGCCAGCTGTACTTCCTGATCGGCGGCCTGCTCAAGAAGCTGGTCCACCTGAGCTACGGCCTCTCCGTCATCCTCGGCTTCATCGGCGTCAAGCTGGTGCTGCACGCCCTGCACGAGGGCGGTGTGAGCGTCCCCGAGATCTCCATTCCGTTCTCGCTCTCCGTCATCTGCGGCGTCCTGGTGATCACCACGATCACCAGCCTGATCGCCAACAAGAAGACCGAGAAGCGGGAGGCGGCCGAGGCCGCGGCGAAGTCGGACAAGTCCCCGATCGACTCCTGACCCAGTACGCCCCGGGGCGGCGGCGGACGGCACTGTGC
>NZ_JBSGZD010000520.1:0-2450 GCF_053610825.1 Streptomyces sp. NPDC054863
CCCGCTCCCCCGGGCGCTGCACCCGACTCCCCCGACGCCCGGGCCGGCCACAGTGCGGAGTTCGGTCACATCTGGGTGCGCTCCCCCGACGCCCTGGTCGGCTATCTGGAGCCCGACGGTTCGATCCGCGAGCAGACCGGCGAGTGGTACGAGACCGGTGACTTCGGCTATCTCTCGGACGAGGACGACCTGTATGTGATCGGCCGTTCCCAGGCCGTCCACCGGATGGGGCACCTGCTCTACCCGGAGGCCCTCGCCACCAAGGCGGGCCGGTGCGGGCGGCAGGTCGTGGTCGTTCCGGTCGACGATGCGCGGTGGGGAAGCCGGCTGATCTTCGTCGTGGCCGATCCGGACCGGGGCGACCCCAAGGAGTGGCGGGAGCGGATCTGCGCGCTGCTCCCCTCGTACGAACAGCCCAACCACGTCGTGGTCCTGCCCGACCTGCCGCTGAACCGCAACGGGAAGACCGACACCGGGCAGTTGCGGAACCTGCTGCGCGAGGAGCACCCGGCGCTGTGGGGCGGCGCACAGAACGGGGCCGGGCTGTGAGGGCCGGAGCGGCGCGCACCACCCGGCGGCGGGTGGTGGTGACCGGCTACGGCGCGGTCACCCCGGTGGGCCCTGACGTGCCCTCCCTGTGGGAGGCACTGCTGTCCGGCCGGAGCGGGATCGCGGAGGCGACCGGTTTCGACACCACCGACCTCCCGGTGACGATCGCCGGTGAGGTACAGGACTTCGACCCCACCGCGTACATGCCCAGAAGGACCGTCCGGCGGCTGGACCCCTTCGCCCAGTACGCCCTGGCCGCAGCGGTGCAGGCGGTGGAGGCCGCCGGCCTGGACGTGCCGTCGCTCCGGCGCGACCGGATGGGGGTGCTCATCGGTTCGGGATACGGGGCGGAGAAGTCGGCCTTCGAGGCCGCGCGGGCACTCGTCGTCAAGGGTGCCGGGGCCGTCAGCCCGTACTACGCCGTCAGCGGCGGCATCGACTCGGCGGCCGTCGACGTCGCGCTGCGCTTCGGCGCGCAGGGCCCGTCCGGTTCGACGAGCACCGCCTGCGCCACGGGGGCGACCTGCATCGGTGACGCCGCGCGCATGATCGCGACGGACACGGCCGACGTGATGCTGGCCGGAGCGTCGGACGACTGCCTCACCTCCGTGCAGATGGCCGCCACCGCCAGGACGGGGGTGCTGTCCCGGCGCGCGGACGACCCGGCGGGCGCGAGCCGCCCGTTCGACCTGGGGCGCGACGGGTTCGTGATGAGCGCGGGCGCCGGTGTGCTGGTGCTGGAGGAGGCCGGGCACGCGGTGCGGCGGGGCGCCGACATCCTGGCCGAGGTGGCCGGTTACGCCGCGACCACCGATGCCTACCACCTGACCTCTCCCGATCCGGAGGGCACCGGGCTGCAGCGGGCGATGCGGCTGGCGCTGGCGGACGCGGAGACGGACGTCGGCGCGATCGACTACATCAACGCGCACGCCACGGGGACCGTCGGCGGGGACCGGGTCGAACTCGTGGCCCTGCGCGAGGTGTTCGCCGAGCAGTTGCCCCGTATCCCCACGACCTCGGTGAAGTCCGTGCTCGGTCACATGATGGGCGCGGCGAGCGCCGTCGATCTCATCGCGACCGTCGAGGCCATGCGCACGGGCACCGTACCCCCGACCACGAACTGCACGGACCCCGAGGACACGGTGCTGAACCTCGGCACACGGGGCGTCGAGCGGCGCGAAATCCGTACCGCCATGAGCAATTCGTTCGGGTTCGGCGGACACAACGCCGTCCTGGTCGTCAAGGCGTTCGACGGCGGCTGATCCCTGCCGCACACGGCACGACGAGCCCGTGGGGCGGCCGGGGAGAGCCCGGTGCGCCTCGCGGACTCCGTCCCCCTACCTACCCAAAGTCAGACGAAAGGCACCACAGTCATGAGCAACTCGCACAGCACGCAGCTCACGGTGGAGCGGAACTACCGGACCGTCACGGGACTGGCGGTAGGGACCGGGCTGGTGGCCGACGCGGTCATCGAGGAGGGGGCCGAGATCATGACCCTGAGCGACTGCGTCCCGGCGGAAGCCACCAAGTACACGATCCAGGTCGAGCGGGACAAGCACGTCATCGGCACGGACATCCGGTTCCTCAACCACTCCTGCGACCCGAGCACCTATGTGGACGCCGCCGCGGGGAACGTCGTCGCCACCCGCCGGCTCGCCCCCGGGGACGAGCTGACCTTCTTCTACCCCTCCACCGAATGGGACATGGCCTCCCCGTTCACCTGCGCGTGCGCGGCTCCGGGCTGCGTCGGCGAGGTGACCGGTGCGGCTTTCCTGGCCGACACCGTCCTCAAGGGCCACCGCGTCAACACCCACATCCAGGAACTGCTGGCGGAGCGGGACGTCGAGCCGCGCTCATGACGTCCGGCCACGGCCTCCGGCCGGCCCCCCGTGCCGCGGCCG
>NZ_JBSGZD010000521.1:0-2443 GCF_053610825.1 Streptomyces sp. NPDC054863
CCCCGCGGGTGAGCGGGGTCCCGGCCACGGCCATGTCCGCGTGGCGGACCGCCGGGCGCTGTTCAGGCGCGGCTTCTGTTGCCCCGGACCGCCGCGTACATCGCGTCGCCCAGACCGACGATCACCACTGCTCCGGCCAGCTGGAGCAGGTGCCGGCCCCAGTCGATGCCCTTGGTCTCGTTGATGCCGAACTTCGTGGCGAGCCAGTTGCCCAGCACCGCTCCGATGATGCCGAAGACGGTCGTCAGCCAGAGCGGGATCTGCTGCTTGCCCGGGATGATCGCCTTGGCGATCAGTCCGAGCACAAGCCCGACGATGATTGCCCACAACCAACTCATGTCGCCTCCTCGTACCGGCGCGGATGTGCGCTGTGATCAAGTGTCGGCGGATCCCCCGTACGGCGCATGTCGGACGCCGCCGTACGCGGTACGCCGGTCCGGCTCCGCCCGGAAAGGGCCGCCCCCGCATCGACGCCTGTCGGAGCGCGGGCGTACGGTGGACTGGTCCGGGCCGGGGAGTGCCCGGCGCGGGAATCGGGTGGTGGAATCGTGATGCGGAAGCTGCGCGGGGCCGAGGTCGTCCGGATCACCGGGGCACGGCAGTCGCTCGCGGACGACGTACGGGGCAGGCAGCGCCGGTACATCATCTCCATGTCGATCAGGACGGTGGCGGTCATCCTCGCCGCGCTCCTGTGGAACGTGGAGCGGCCTGTGGCGATCGTGGCCCTGGCACTGGGGGTGCTGCTGCCGTACGTCTCGGTGGTGATCGCGAACGGCGGCAGGGAGGGCGCGAAGTCCCTGCCGACGACTTTCGTGCCCGCCCCGGTGCGGCCTGCGCTGGGCCCGCCGCTGGAGGGCACCGTGATGGACCCGGAGCCCGCCGAATCGGTCAACGACCCACAGGGGCGGACTACTTAGCTCCGCCCAAGCTCAGGAAAAGCTCAGATCAATCATGAAGTTCCGGTGCACCGCACCCCGTACCCCGTGACATACTTCGTAGGCGCTCCGCATCCCCCGTCGGAGCGACGGACCGACGCCGGGCAGCTCCCCCCGTGGCTGCTCGGCGTCGCCTTTGTTCGGGCCCTTCTGCGTGGCCCCCGTTGGGAATTCTGCTGTGAGTGACGAGACCCCCATCTGTTCCGCCAAGGGCTGCCGTGCGGACGCCGTCTGGGTACTGGCCTGGAACAATCCGAAGCTGCACACGCCGGAGCGCCGCAAGACGTGGCTCGCGTGCGAGGAGCACCGCGAGCACCTGTCTCAGTTCCTCGGGATACGGGGTTTCCTCAAGGACGTCGTGACGCTCGCCGAGTGGGGGCAGGGCCCTGCGCCGTCGGGAGACTCAGCCACCGATCGCTGACATCGGGCGGTCCGGCTGCAGGAACGTCGGGTCGTCGAGGCCCGAGCCCGCCTTCTTGCCCCACATGGCGACCTTCCAGAGCTCCGCGATGTCCTCGTCGGTGGCGTCCGAGCGCAGGGCGGCCCTCAGGTCGGACTCCTCGCGGGCGAACAGACAGGTGCGGACCTGACCGTCCGCGGTGAGCCGGGTGCGGTCGCAGGCCCCGCAGAACGGGCGGGTGACCGACGCGATGACGCCGACCCGGTGCGGGCCGCCGTCCACCACCCAGCGCTCGGCGGGCGCGGAGCCGCGCTCGCGCTCGCCCTCCTCGGTGAGGGTGAAGCGGGTGCGCAGGGACTCCAGGATGTCACCTGCGGTGATCATCCCGTCGCGCTTCCAGCCGTGCTGGGCGTCGAGCGGCATCTGCTCGATGAAGCGGAGCTCGTACGCATGAGCCACGGCCCAGGCGAGGAGGTCGGGGGCCTCGTCGTCGTTGAGCCCCGGCATCAGGACGGCGTTGACCTTGACGGGGGTGAGGCCGGCCTCGCGGGCGGCGGCCATGCCCTCCAGGACGTCCTTGTGCCGGTCTCGGCGGGTGAGGGTCTTGAAGACGTCCGGGCGCAGCGTGTCCAGCGAGACGTTGACCCGGTCGAGGCCGGCCGCCTTGAGGGCGGAGGCGGTGCGCTTGAGGCCGATGCCGTTGGTGGTGAGGGACATCCGGGGGCGCGGCTCCAGGGCGGCGCAGCGCTCGACGATACCGACGAGGCCGGGGCGCAGCAGCGGCTCGCCGCCGGTGAAGCGGACCTCGGTGATTCCCAGGTCGGTGACGGCGATGCGGATCAGGCGGACGATCTCGTCGTCGGTGAGCAGATCCGGCTTGCCGAGCCACTGGAGGCCCTCTTCGGGCATGCAGTACGTACAGCGCAGGTTGCAGCGGTCCGTCAGCGAAACTCGCAGGTCGGTGGCGACCCGGCCATAGGTGTCGATGAGCACTGTGGGCCCCCTCCCCGATGGGTGACTGGTACCTCCGACACTACGCGACGGCACTGACAACGACCGGGGCCGATTGCCACGAGGCACGGCAGGGCCGCGTCGTAGGACTCTACGA
>NZ_JBSGZD010000522.1:0-2421 GCF_053610825.1 Streptomyces sp. NPDC054863
GGGCAGGGACGGCCCGAGCCCGTCGCGCCGCAGCCCCAGACCCCGGCGCAGGCCCATGCTCCCGCTCCGGCTTCGCCGGCCGGTGGCAGCCCCGCGCAGGCAGCGCCCAGCGCCGCCGCCGCACAGGGCGCCGCCCAGGTGCGCAACATGTGGCCCGGGATCCTGGAGGCCGTGAAGAACAAGCGCCGTTTCACCTGGATCCTGCTCAGCCAGAACGCCCAGGTCGTCGGCTTCGACGGGACCACCCTCCAGGTCGGCTTCATCAACGCCGGCGCCCGCGACAACTTCGCGAGCAGCGGCAGCGAGGACGTCCTCAAGCAGGTCCTCGCCGAGTCCTTCCAGGTGCAGTGGCGGATCGAGTCCGTCGTCGACGCGAGCGGGGCAGGGGGCGCCGGTGGTGGCGGAATGCCGCCCGCCGGTCCTCCCGGGGGGTACGGAGGCGGCGGTGGCGGCTTCGGCGGCGGTGGCGGCGGTGGTTTCGGCGGCGGCGCCCCCGCGGCCCCGGCCGCCCCGCGTCCGCCGCAGGCAGCGGCACCGCAGGCCGGTGCTCCCGTACCGCAGTCGGCGCCTCAGCAGGCGGCTCCGCAGCAGTCGGCCGCGCAGCCTTCGCAGCAGGGGCAGTACCAGGCGCCCTCGGGACCGTCGGCCGCCGCGCAGCAGCAGCACCGCGCCGCCCAGGAGCGCCCGCCGGTCTCCGCCGAGGACGACGTACCGGAGGACGACGATCCGGATCTGGTCGACTCGGCGCTGTCCGGGCACGACCTGATCGTGCGCGAGCTGGGTGCGACGGTCGTCGAGGAGTTCGTCAACGAGTGACGGTCGTCGTGGAGTTCGTCGACGAGCAGAGGGGCAGGGGTGCGGGTGTGCCCGCATACGGCGGGGACCGGCCCTCCCCGCCCGCCTCTCCGCGTAGTACTCCGCGTAGTGCTCCTCGTAGTAAGTGACAAGAGCCGCCGCGTCCCCCCGTGGGCGGTAACTCCAACCCCGTGCGACTTCGTCCCCCGCGCAGGCTCTAGGCTGCACCCGTGAAGGTCCTCGTCATCGGCGGCGGCGCCCGCGAACACGCCCTGTGCCGCTCTCTGTCCCTCGACCCCGACGTCACCGCCCTCTACTGCGCTCCCGGCAACGCCGGCATCGCGGAAGTGGCGGAGCTGTACCCGGTCGATGCCCTCGACGGGGCCGCCGTGGCGCGCCTCGCCACCGAACTCGACGCCGGTCTCGTCGTCGTCGGCCCGGAGGCCCCGCTCGTCGCGGGCGTCGCCGACGCCGTGCGGGAGGCCGGGATTCCGGTCTTCGGCCCGTCGAAGGAAGCGGCCGAGCTGGAAGGCTCCAAGGCGTTCGCCAAGGACGTGATGGCCGCGGCCGGTGTGCCCACCGCGCGCAGCTACGTCTGTACGACGCCGGAGGAGATCGACTCCGCGCTCGCCGCCTTCGGCGCGCCGTACGTCGTGAAGGACGACGGTCTCGCCGCCGGGAAGGGCGTCGTCGTGACGGACGACGTCGACGAGGCGCGGGCGCATGCGCTGGCCTGCGAGCGCGTCGTCATCGAGGAGTTCCTGGACGGTCCCGAGGTGTCGCTCTTCGCGATCACCGACGGGGTGACCGTGCTGCCGTTGCAGCCCGCGCAGGACTTCAAGCGCGCCCTGGACGGCGACGAAGGCCCCAACACCGGTGGCATGGGCGCCTATTCACCGCTGCCGTGGGCCGACCCCAAGCTCGTCGACGAGGTCATGGAGTCCGTGCTCCAGCCGACCGTCGACGAGCTGCGGCGGCGTGGCACGCCGTTCTCCGGACTGTTGTACGCCGGTCTCGCGATCACGTCGCGCGGCGTGCGCGTCATCGAGTTCAACGCCCGCTTCGGCGACCCCGAGACCCAGGTCGTCCTCGCCCGTCTGCGCACCCCCCTCGCGGGTGTGCTGCTCGGCGCCGCCAACGGCACGCTGGACGTCCAGCCGCCGCTGACCTGGCGCGACGACGCGGCCGTCACCGTCGTCATCGCCTCGCACAACTACCCCGGTACGCCCCGCACCGGCGACCCCATCGAGGGCCTCGCCGACGTGGCGGCCAAGGACGCCCCCGAGGCGTTCGTCCTCCACGCGGGCACCCGGCGGGACGGTTCCGGCGCCGTGCTGAGCGCCGGAGGGCGAGTGCTGTCGGTGACCGCCACGGGCGCCGACCTGACGGAGGCACGCGAGCGGGCGTACCGCGCGGTGCAGCGGATCCGGCTCGACGGTTCGCAGCACCGTACGGACATCGCGGCGAAGGCCGCACAGGACGCGGCGCAGGGCTGAGCCCCGGCCGTCACCGCGGTCACCGCCGTCACTGCGGTCGCCGCAGCCCTCGCAGCCACCACGGTCATTGCAGCCACCGCAGTGACCGCGGTCACCACTGAGCGCCACCGGTTACGCGACAGCCGGGGTC
>NZ_JBSGZD010000523.1:0-2414 GCF_053610825.1 Streptomyces sp. NPDC054863
GTACCAGGAGCCGCCGACCGCGAGCACCACGAGGGCCACGCCGCCGGCGACCTGGGTGCTGTCCATGCCGTCGATGCTGCCGCCGAGTCCGCCGCGCACCCCTCGTACGGGAGAAGCGGACGTGAGGGGAGAAGCGGACGTGACGGGGGAGGCGGAGGTGACCGGGGAGACGGAGGTGGCCGGGGTCGGCAGGGAGGTCGAGCTGGTCGTCGGGAGGGAGCCGCCGCCCTCGACGGCCAGCGAGGCGGCGCCCTTGGTGCCGTTGCAGGAGAACGCCACGTCGTACACGGCGCCGGGCTTGGAGTCCCAGTCGACGGTCGCCCTGCCGGACTGCCCGGCCGGGATGAGCACGGTGTCGAAGACCCCGGAGGTGACGGTCGCGGCGCCGGGGCACCCGGTGGCGGTGAGGGTGACCTGGCCGCCGGGCGCGATGGTGGAGGGCGTCACGGAGAACCTGTACGCGCTGCCGGCCCCCGTCGTGCTGTCGCCGTCCGCCGCGGAGGCGGGAGAGACGGCGCAGGTCAGAGCGGCGATGCCGACGGCGGTCGCCGCCGCGGTGGATGCGAGCCGTGTCGCGCGCATGGTGAATCCTCCGGGTCCCCGAGGAGCAGCGGCGGAACGGTTTTCCACTCATCTGTCGGAAATGCGCCTCGATATCCGAAACGCTAGGAGGGCCCCGTGCGACCCGCGATCACAGTCGCGCGAATGGGGCAAGGAAGTCCCCCGGTCGGCCCCGGGGCAAGGGGCGGGCGGCACCGGACGGACCGCCGGGAAAATAACATTACTGAGTTGCATTTGATTCTCGGTTGTGTTTTTCTTCGTGCGGCGGACATGCGGCGTGGACGTGCGGCGTGACCGTCCCGCAGAACGAAGCGTGCAACGGAGGAGCAGACATGACTGGTGTGCTGATCGTGGGATCCGGGCCGACCGGGCTGACCCTGGCGTGTGACCTGGCCCGGCGCGGCGCCGAGGTGCGGATCGTCGACAAGTCCCCCGAATTTCCCCGGAGTTCACGGGCCAAGGGCCCCAATCCCCGCAGCCTCGAAGTGCTGGAGGACCTCGGTGTCCTACAAGAGGTGCTCGCCGCCGGCTGCGCCCCTCTCCCCATGCGCAAGTACCGCGACGGGAAGGTCGTCGCCGACACCGACCCGTACGCGACGCAGCGGCCGACCCCCGCCGCCCCCTACGACCGGGGACGGCTCCTCCCGCAGTGGAAGCTGGAGGAGCTCCTCCGCACCCGGCTGGCCGGGTACGGCGTGCACGTCGAACTGGGCACGGAAATCGTCTCGTACGCACAGCGCGGCGACCGGATCCTCGCCGAGGCCGCCACCGGCCACGTCATCGAGGCGGACTACCTGGTCGGGTGCGACGGCGGACACAGCTCGGTCCGCGCCCTCATGGGCGCCTCCTTCGACGGCACCACGCACGACACCCAGCTGATGGTCAACGGCGATGTCGCGCTGGAGGGCCCGCCGGAGGGCGGCGGACAGCTCGCCCGCGACGTCTGGCACCAGTGGTTCGACGAGGACGGCGCCGTGATGCTCTGCCCGATCCCGGGCACCGACAACCTCTGGTGGTTCCAGGCGGGACCCGAGTCCGACGCCGACGGCAAACCCGTGCCCCCGTCCCGGGAGAGCTTCCAGCGGCTCTTCGACCGGCACGCCCGCATCCCCGGCGTCCGCCTCACCGACGCCGCGCTGCTCTCCACGTACCGGGTCAACGTGCGCATGGCCGACCGCTTCCGCGACGGCCGGGTCTTCCTCGCGGGCGACGCCGCGCACGTCCACCCGATCGCGGGCGGCCTCGGGATGAACACCGGCATCCAGGACGCCTTCAACCTGGGCTGGAAACTCGCCGCCGTCCTCGCCGGACGGGCCGGCGAGGAGCTTCTCCTCACCTACGAGGAGGAACGCCTGCCCGTCGCCGCCTGGACGCTCGACACGTCGTCGGAGCGGCTGGCAGCGGTCATGGAGGCGATCAAGAAGCCCGGCGGCGGCCTGGACGCGGGCCTGACCGAGGAGGCCGACACCCTCGGCTACCGCTGGAGCTCGCTCTCCGCCCGGGGCACGGCGGCCTCCACCACTCTCCAGGCCGGTGACCGCGCCCCGGACGCCCCGTGCACGGACACGGCGACCGGCGTTCCCCGCCGCCTCTTCGAAGCGTTCGCAGGACCGCACTTCACCCTCCTCGGCTTCGGCGGGAGCGCGGCGGCTGCGCTGAAGGAGGTGGCCGAGGAGGCGGCCGGAACCGTACGGACGTACCCGGTGGACGCCGGTCCGCACGGCGGCCTGAGCGACGACGGCGGTCACGCCAGGGCGGCGTACGGCATTGAGGGCGACGCCCTGGTCCTGATCCGGCCGGACGGCCACGTGGCGCTGTTCGCCGCGGCGGACGACCGGGACGCGGTGCTCGGC
>NZ_JBSGZD010000524.1:0-2338 GCF_053610825.1 Streptomyces sp. NPDC054863
GGTTCTGCCTTGACGCCTAGGGGGTGTTACTTACCCTTGGCGGCTTCCTTGAGCTTGGAGCCCGCGGAGACCTTCACGCTGTAGCCGGCCGGGATCTGGATCGGGTCGCCGGTCTGCGGGTTACGAGCGGTACGAGCGGCACGGTGGGTGCGCTCGAAGGTCAGGAAGCCGGGGATGGTGACCTTCTCGTCGCCCTTGGCGACGATCTCGCCGACGGTCTCGGCGAGCGCGGCCAGCACGGCGTCGGCGTCCTTGCGGGTCACCTCGGCACGGTCGGCCAGGGCGGCCACCAGCTCACTGCGGTTCATGTTGTTACTCCCGTGTTCTTCTTGCCTGTGAGGCGTGCCACGCGGCGGAGCCGCATGATGGGTACAGCTTTAGCCGATGCTGCCAGGGGCTTCGGACAGTCCCCGGACCCGGGTCTGTTCTCCAGACCCTCGCGCCCGATTACGCATCCTGCCCCCACCAGCGGCGGGAAAGCCAATCCGGCACCCGTCGGAGTCGTGCGAAGAGCGCCACTGCCTCGCCTTGGTGACGCTCCGTCGACTAACTGAAGCGGACTGCTTACGGGCCGCAGCGCTCTGCCAGGGAACGCTGCGTGCATTGCCCGCCACCCTAGAGGTGCCCCCGATACGCCGCGACCCACGACGCGCCGCGCGTCAGGCGGACGTGGGACCCGTCACAGTCGCCGCGGCGGCCTTCGCCGCGGCCCGGACGGCGCCCGCGACGGCACCTGCGACCTTGTCGTTGAAGACCGACGGAATGATGTAGTTCGGGTTCAGCTCGTCCTCGGAGACGACGTCCGCCAGCGCGCTCGCCGCCGCCAGCATCATCTCCGTGTTGACGGTCCTGGACTGTGCGTCCAGGAGGCCGCGGAAGACGCCGGGGAAGACCAGCACGTTGTTGATCTGGTTCGGGAAGTCGGAGCGGCCCGTGGCCACAACTGCCGCCGTCTGACGGGCAATTGCGGGCTCGACCTCGGGGTCGGGGTTGGCGAGCGCGAAGACGATCGAGCCCTCCGCCATGGCCGCCACGTCGTCCCCGCCCAGGACGTTCGGGGCCGACACGCCGATGAAGACGTCGGCGCCGACGACGGCCTCCTTGAGGGTGCCCGTCACCCCTTCGGGGTTGGTGTTGTCGGCGATCCAGCGCAGCGCAGCGCCGCCGGCACCGGGAGCGTCGGCGGAGACCAGGTCCTCGCGGCCCGCGTGCACGACACCGTGGATGTCGGCGACGACCGCGTGCTTGACGCCGGCCGCGATGAGCAGCTTGAGGATCGCCGTACCGGCTGCGCCCGCACCCGACATGACGACGCGTACGTCTCCGATGGACTTGCCGACCACCCGCAGCGCGTTCGTGAGTGAGGCGAGAACCACAATCGCGGTGCCGTGCTGGTCGTCGTGGAAGACCGGAATGTCCAGTGCCTCGCGCAGCCGGGCCTCGATCTCGAAGCAGCGCGGTGCGGAGATGTCTTCGAGGTTGATGCCCGCGAAGCCGGGGGCGATCGCCTTGACGATGGCGACGATCTCGTCGGTGTCCTGGGTGTCCAGGCACAGCGGCCAGGCGTCGATGTCGGCGAACCGCTTGAACAGGGCCGCCTTGCCCTCCATCACCGGCATGGCCGCCATCGGGCCGATGTTGCCCAGGCCCAGCACGGCGGAGCCGTCGGTGACGACCGCGACGGTGTTGCGCTTGATGGTGAGGCGGCGCGCGTCCTCGGGGTTCTCGGCGATGGCCATGCAGACGCGGGCGACGCCCGGCGTGTAGATCATCGAGAGGTCGTCACGGTTGCGGATGGGGTGCTTCGACTGCATCTCGATCTTGCCGCCGAGGTGCATCAGGAACGTACGGTCGGAGACCTTCCCGAGCACGACGCCGTCGACTCCGCGCAGCTTCTCGACGATCTCGTCGGCGTGCGAGGTCGAGGAAGCGGCGATCGTGACGTCGATCCGCAGCTTCTCGTGGCCGGATGCGGTGACGTCGAGGCCGGTCACGGAGCCGCCGGAGGCTTCGACGGCCGAAGTGAGCTGGCTGACCGAGGTCCCGCTCGCGGGTACCTCCAGTCGGACCGTCATCGAGTACGAGACGCTGGGCGCCGTTGCCATGGCCGACTTCCTCTGCTTTCCCTGAGCTTCATTGCTACGCCGCTGAAAGGCCACAGGCCGTGCGACGCAGTCCGATCGTCGCACCTACCAGCGGGTAGCGGGTAATGAGCGCTCCAGTTTCGGAAACTGTTTTCCACCATACGAGAAACACTTGCCTCAGCGGAAGCCCCGAAGGCGACCCGGAACGGAGGGGTGGTTCCACCGAAAACGAAGAGGTCCGGAGCGCTCCTGGG
>NZ_JBSGZD010000525.1:0-2293 GCF_053610825.1 Streptomyces sp. NPDC054863
GTTCTCGGGGCGGGCCAGTTGAGCGGCCGGTGCGGCCTCGGTCACGGTGATGAGCTTGGAGTGCTCCTTCACGTGCGTGACGACGTAGGAGCGGTTGCCCTTCTTCGCGCTCACGTCGAAGGACTCGACCGGCTTGTCGCCGTCCTTGACGGTCAGCTTGAAGCGCTCGGCAGGCCCTTCGCCCTCGGGGTCGGAGACCTCGACGCTCAGGCTGCCGCTCCGGCCCGTGCCGGTCGCCGCGACCGCGAAGGTGCCCAGTTGCCGGGGCTCGGCGGCGGGCAGCGCCGCGGGAGCCGCCGACGGCGCCACCTCGTGCGGGGCGGCGCTCTCGCCGGAGATCCCCTCGGCGGATCCGCCGACGCGCACGACGTAGGCGGCCGAGCCGCCGTTGTTGAAGAAGCCGTAGACGGAGTGCGCCAGGTAGTACCCGTCGGTGAACTCCCCGAAGGCCGCCGTGTACTGCGACCAGTTCGTGACCAGGGTCGGTTCGTTCAGCGGTCCGGTCGGTGCAAGACCGACGAAGGCCGCCACCGAGGTGCCGACACCCTCGATCGGGCGGGATCCGCTGGCCACCTCCTCGACGTATACACCGGGCGACAGGTACGACGGCATGCTCTGCTCTCCTCGGGGTGACCAATGCTCGTCTGTGATCTTCACTCGCGGGGCACTCCGGTCGAAACGTCCGCAAGTGCCTCGCCGGGGGCACCGTCGTTGCCCCGAAGGGCGGGTACGGACCCTCCCGGCCCGGACCTGACGCCGCTCCCCCGCCGGGTCGACGGGGCCCGCACGCGCGATCGGTCCCGGCCCGCCCTCTCCCGTACGGGAAAGTGCCGGCGTACGAGTCCCGTACAGAAAAAATGCCTGCGTACGAGAAAAGCCGGTCCTGCTGCCCACGGGCCCTCCCACGGGCGCCCGTTCGCGCAACCGGGTCTGCCCGGCAGCCTCCTGACGCCCGTTCGGCCGCCGCCTAGCCTTCCCGGGTGAGCCTCTGGACCTCCCTCGAACCCCCGTCCGCAACCGTCGACCCCGGCAGCAGCACGCGCGTGCGCCTGCGGGTGCGCAACACCGGTGACGTCGTCGACGAGTACCGCTTCGAACCCGTCGGGGACCTCGCGCCCTGGACCGTCGTGGAGCCGCACACGCTGCGGCTCTATCCGGGCACGACGGGGACCGTCGAGCTGACGTTCTCCCCACCGCGCACCCCGGACGCCACCGCCGGGCCGAATCCGTACGCGGTACGGATCATTCCGACCGAGCATCCGGACGCGGTGACGGTCCCCGAGGGAAATCTGACGATCCTGCCGTTCAGCGAGATGCGGACCGAGCTGGTGCCGCCCACCGTCCGGGGCCGCCTGCGCGGGCGCCCCCGCCTCGCGGTGGACAACCTCGGCAACACCAAGCTCACCGCCTCCGTGAGCGGCAGCGACAACGGCGACCACCTGTCGTACGAGATCCGGCCCGGCAGCGCGCAGATCGAGCCGGGGCGCGCGCAGTTCGTCGACATGACGCTGCGGCCGAAGCAGATCATCTGGTTCGGCTCGAAGGAGCAGCGGCCGTACACGCTCGCGGTGCAGCGCTCCGGAGTCTCGCCGGAGACCGTGGAGGGGACGTTCGTGCAGCGCGGGTTCCTGCCGCGCTGGCTCGCCACCTTCCTCGGGGTGGCCGTCGCCCTCGCGATCACCTTCGTGATGCTGTGGATCGCCTACAAGCCGTCCCTCGTGACCGCCGCGTCGGAGCAGCCCGCACCGGCCGGGGCGACGCTCGCCCCCAGCCCGTCGGCGCCGGCCCTGCCGAAACAGCCGCCGGCGCCCGCCGAGCAGCCCCCGCCCCAGGAGAAGCCGAAGCCGGACGACGGCGGAGGCGACAAGCCGGAGAAGAAGCCCGACGCTCCCAAGCCGCCGCCGGAGGAGACCGCGGCGACGGCCGTGCGCCGATTCGTCGCGGACGACCCCGGCGGGCGGCACATCTGCTACCGCGTCCGCATCACCGACGGCGGGTGGCAGCGGCCGGTGTGCGACGGCGCCATGGCCGGCACCACGGGCCAGGGCAAGAAGATCATCGAGATGAACCTCGCGGTGACCGGCGTGGAGGGCACGTCGGCCAACTCCTACGTCCACGACCCGGGCTCGACCAACGGCCGGCCCAAGTGGCTGGAGTGGACCCCGGTGCTGAACGAGAAGGACATCTACATCGGCGGCAAGAAGAAGGACGCCCCGTTCTTCGCCGGGTTCGCCCTCAACGTGGGCAAGGGCAAGGTCTGCCACATCGCCCACTTCCGCAACAACACCTGGGG
>NZ_JBSGZD010000526.1:0-2259 GCF_053610825.1 Streptomyces sp. NPDC054863
GCGACGGACGGCCGGGTGGTGCGGGACGGTGCGGCGGTCGGGAATGCGGTCATGCGGCAGGGTTCCTTCCGGAGGCCGGGCGCACGGAGGCGACCCGGCTGAACAGTGCGGGGACCGAACGGTGCGGGGACATCCCAGCACCGCCCGGGCCCCGGCAGGCCGCGCCACTCTGGGACGCTCCGAAATTCACCTCCTGCCGCCGCCGCACGCACGGACCGGCCCGCTCCCCCGTTCGACCCGACCGCCGCCCGCCATACTGAGGCGCGTCGGCGTGATTCGGGGCAGGGGAAGGGGCACGCGGTGTCACAGCAGGCGCGGCAGGGGCCGCAGCAGGACCGTTCGTGCCGGGCGAGCACGGCAGGGGAACATCCGTACGACATCCTGGTGATCGGCGGCAGCGGGGTCGACACGGTGGTGCGCGTGGACGCGCTGCCGGTGCCCCTCGCGGATTCGGTCGGGGTCTCCCCCGTCAGCGAGTGGCCGGGGCACACGGGCGGCAACGTGGCGCTGGGCTGCCAGGCCCTGGGGCTCGGCGTGAAGTTCCTCGACGTCATCGGCGACGACTGGATCGGCGGCCAGGTCAGGGATCGGCTGGCCAAGGGCGGCGTGGACTTCGAACCGCTGATCTCGCCCGCGGGCACCCGCCGTGCCGTCAACCTGGTCGACCGGACGGGCCGCCGGATGTCGTTCTACGACGCCCGTGACCCCGAGGACCTGCGGATGCCGGCCGACTTCTTCCTGCCGCACGTGCGCCGGGCCCGGCACGTGCATGTCTCGATCATGGGCTTCGCCCGTCATCTCCTGGACGACCTGGTGGCGTCCGGCGTCCCGTTCTCCACCGACCTGCACGACTGGGACGGGGTCGACGAGCACCACCGCGCCTTCGCGCTCCGCGCGGACCTGGTGTTCCTCAGCGCGGCGGGCGCGGGCGAGCGGATCGGCGACCTGATGCGGGAGATCCTGCGCGAGGGCCGCGCCGAGGCGGTCGTGGCGACGGCGGGCGCGGGCGGCTCGTACCTGCTGACCCGTGACGGCGGCAGCACCCCGCGTCCGGTCCCGGCGGCCGTCCCGCCCGCCCCGGTGGTGGACTCCAACGGTGCGGGCGACGCGTACGTCTCCGGGGTCCTGTACGGGCGCCTGGCCGGCCGGAGCCTGGCGGAGTGCGCCCGCCTCGGCGCAGTGGCCGGGGCGTACGCCTGCACGGCCTGGGGCAACACCGCCCTGATCGGCCCGGCGGCGCTGCTCGCCGAACCGGCCGGGCCACAGGCCTGACCGGCCGACGGAGAGGCGGACCGGCCGGCCGCCCCAGGGACGGGCCGACCCTCTGTCAGAGAGGCAGCAGGTCCGGCCTCTTGGCCTCGACGTGGTCCCCTGAGCTCTCGCCGCGCAGCCGCCGTCCGATCCACGGCACCAGGTGCTCGCGGGCCCAGTCGATGTTGTCGCGGCGCGCTTCGAGCCTGCCGCGCGGCGCCATCGGCGGCCACGGCTGGTCGGGGTCGGCCGGAACGTCCAGGCCGAGCACCTGGCCGGCCCGCAGTGCGACCCGGGTGTGCCCCTCGGCCGAGAGGTGCAGCCGGTCGGAGTCCCAGGCGCGCCTGTCCTGCACGGACTTCAGCGACCACAGGTCCAGGACCGGGCAGTCGTAGCGGTCGGCGATGGAGCGCACGTGCGCCGAGTACGTGGCGATCTTGCCGCGCAGATGGCGCAGTACGGGGACGCCCCGGGTGTCGAAGCCGGTGGTGATCATGACCGTGCCGACCGCCGACGTGAGGTCGGCGACGGCCTTCTCGAAGCGTTCGGCGACGTCGTCGGGGTCGGTGCCGGGCCGGATGATGTCGTTGCCGCCCGCGCAGAAGCTGACCAGGTCGGGAGCGAGCTCCTTGGCCCGCGGGACCTGCTCGGCCACGATCTGGTCGAGGAGCTTGCCGCGTACGGCGAGGTTTGCGTATCGGAAGGTGTGCTCGGGTACCCGGTCGTCCAGGAGGACGGCCAGCCGGTCGGCCCATCCGGTGAACGCGCCGCTGGGACCCGGGTCGCCGACCCCTTCGGTGAAGCTGTCCCCGATCGCCGCGTACGACCCGATGGTGCCTGCGCTGAATGATCTCGAATCGTCTGCCACGTCGACACATCCTTCACTTCGGCAAGTGACCTACGCCACCGTAGGGAGGGGGTGACGGAGGGTGAGATATACCACCGGTCAAGATTCATTCAACCCGGAATACGCGGGCGGTGCCGTGCGAACGGGCCTCGCCCCCGCAC
>NZ_JBSGZD010000527.1:0-2244 GCF_053610825.1 Streptomyces sp. NPDC054863
CTGGCCGAGGAGGTGCTCCTGGACGGTCCGCGGCTCCCGGCCCGGACTCGTCGCGGTGTAGTCGGGGGCGGGCAGGGCCTTGCGGTCCACCTTGCGGTTCACCGTGAGCGGGAGTGCGTCCAGCTCGACGATCGCCGCCGGCACCATGTAGTCCGGCAACGTGGCCGACAGGCCGGCACGGATGTCCGCGACATCTGTGATGCCTGCGATGTCTGCACCATCCGGACCGCTCGCCGGGACGACGTATCCGACAAGGCGCTTGTCGCCCGGCCGGTCCTCCCGCACCACCACCGCCGCCTGGGCAACGGACGGGTGGGCGAGCAGGGCGGTCTCGATCTCTCCGAGTTCGATGCGGAAGCCGCGGATCTTGACCTGGTCGTCGGTACGGCCCAGGAAATGGAGTTGCCCCTCGGCGTTCCACCGCACCAGGTCCCCGGTCCGGTACATCCGCTCACCGGGCATGCCGTAGGGGTTGGCGACGAACCGCTCCGCCGTCAGCCCGGGACGGTCCAGGTATCCCCGCGCCAGCTGCACACCTGCCAGGTACAGCTCCCCGGCCACCCCCGCAGGCACCGGCCGCAGCGACCGATCCAGCACAAAGGCCCGGGTGTTCGCCGTCGGACGGCCGATCGGCGGAGTACGTCCCCACGACGGCGCGGCACAGCGCATCAGCGTGGCCCCGATGGTCGTCTCCGTCGGCCCGTAACTGTTGTAGAACTCCCGATCGGCAGTGGTCCACCGGTCGACCAGCCCCGCGTCCGGCGCCTCGCCTCCCACCACGAGCAACCGCAGCTCCGGCAACCGCTCGGGGTCCAGCGACCGCGCCACCCCCGGTGTCACATGCGCCACCGACACGCCCTGCGCATGCATCAGTCCCTGCAGACGCTCCAGGTCGACCCGGTCCTCATCGGCAGCCAGCACGAAAACCGCACCGGAGATCAAGGTGACGAAAAGGTCCTGCACCGACACATCGAAGCTGAACGCCGTCGCCCCCAGCACCCGCGAACGCTCGTCGATCCCGTACTCCGGCATGACGGCGGCGATGTTGTTGGCAAGCGAACGGTGCGTGACCACCACGCCCTTCGGACGTCCCGTGGACCCAGAGGTGTAGATGACGTACGCGCGGTGGTCGAGCAGCAGCGGGCCCCGCCGGTCCAGGTCGGACAGATCGTGCGCGGCACGGCCCGACAGGTCCAGCCTCACCTGGGGATCGTCGAGCGACAGACGAGCCACGTCGACGCCCCGCAGGCTCTCCCACGTCGCGTCGTCGGCGATGAGGACCGAGGGCCGTGCCTCGGAGAGCAGATGGGCGATCCGATCGACCGGATGACCGGGATCGATCGGAAGGTAGGCAGCCCCCGCCTTGAGTACGGCCAGGATGGCGACGACGAGGTCGACGGACCGAGGAAGCGCCAGAGCGACGATGTCTTCGGGCCGTACGCCGCGGTCGGCCAGAAGGCGGGCGAGCCGGTTGGCTCGGGTGTTGAGTTCGGCATAGGACACTTCCACGCCCTCGAACACGACCGCGGTCGCGTCCGGGGTGCGGGCGGCCTGGGCCTGGAACAGTTCAGGCAGCGTTGCGAGGGGAACGTCGCGGGCGGTGTCGTTCCACTCCAGCAGAATGCGGTCGCGTTCGCCGACGTCGAGTATCTCTATGCGGTTGACCGGCACCGACGGGTTTGTGGTCACTGTTTCCAGCACCCGGAGCAAGCGCTCGCCGATGCCGGCGACGGTGTGGTGATCGAACAGGTCGGCGGCATAGGTGATCACACCCTGCAGCCCCGCAGGCTCGCCTCCGTCGGTGAGGTGTTCGCTGAGCTGGACGTCCAGGTCGAACTTGGCCGGCACCTCACCCGTGGGCAACACCTCGACGGCCAGGCCGGGCAACTCAAGATCCGGCGTGGTGTTGTTCTGCAGGGTGAGCATGACCTGGAACAGCGGATGGCGAGCCATCGACCGGGCCGGTGCGAGCTCCTCCACCAGCCGCTCGAACGGCACGTCCTGGTGCGCATACGCATTCAGCGCGCCCTCACGGACCCGCTCAAGGAGCTGGGTGAAGTCCGGATTCCCCGACACATCGGAACGCAGGACGAGGGTGTTGACGAAGAACCCGACCAAGTCGTCGAGCGCCTCATCGGTCCGACCGGCAAGGGGAGTACCGATCGGAATGTCCTCCCCGGCACCGAGACGGTGCAGCAGAGCAGCCAGGGCCGCCTGCATCACCATGAACACCGTCACCCCCTG
>NZ_JBSGZD010000528.1:0-2195 GCF_053610825.1 Streptomyces sp. NPDC054863
GCCCGGAACTCTCTTGAGTTCCGGGCCACCGGTGTTTTTGCATGTGCGTGCGCGCCCGTGCGTCCTCGGGGGCCGGGCGGGCCGAGGGTGCACGGGCGCGCTGTTACGCGCAGTTCGGGCAGATTCCCCGGTACGTGACTTCCACGTCGGAGATCGTGAAGCCGAAGCGTTCCGTGTCCGGGAGGTCGGAGAGGGGGTTGCCGGCCGGGTGGACGTCGCGGATGGCGCCGCACTTCGCGCAGACCAGGTGCTGGTGCGGGCGGTGGGCGTTCGGGTCGTAGCGCTTGGCGCGGCGGTCCGTCGAGACCTCGATGACCTCGCCGAGGGAGACCATCTCGCCGAGCGTGTTGTACACCGTGGCGCGCGAGATCTCCGGGAGCCGGTCGACGGCGCGGGCGTGCACCTCGTCGGCCGTCAGGTGGACGTGGTCCCCGTCGAGGACCTCGGCCACGACACGGCGCTGTGCGGTCATGCGCCAGCCGCGCCCGCGCAGTCGTTCAAGAAGGTCACTCATGTGTTCCAGCCTAACAGGGGAGAGACCTCAGTCCCGAACGGATGTGACTTTGGATGCCCGCTTGACTTAGACAATGTCCATTGTAGGATCGACTACGGCGATAAGCCAAGGGACAGGACTGGCAGTAACGACGCAGGAGGCGCACGTGACGTCACAGGGACCGCTCACCACCGAGGCCGGCGCGCCGGTCGCCGACAACCAGAACAGCGAGACGGCAGGCATCGGCGGGCCGGTTCTCGTTCAGGACCAGGCACTGCTGGAGAAGCTCGCGCACTTCAACCGCGAGCGCATCCCGGAGCGCGTGGTGCACGCCCGTGGCGCCGGTGCGTACGGCACCTTCACGCTGACCCGCGACGTCTCGCAGTGGACGCGTGCCAAGTTCCTCTCCGAGGTCGGCAAGCAGACCGAGACCTTCCTGCGCTTCTCGACCGTCGCCGGCAACCTGGGCTCCGCCGACGCCGTCCGTGACCCGCGCGGCTTCGCGCTGAAGTTCTACACGGAGGAGGGGAACTACGACCTCGTCGGGAACAACACGCCCGTGTTCTTCATCAAGGACGCGATCAAGTTCCCGGACTTCATCCACACCCAGAAGCGCGACCCGTACACGGGCTCCCAGGAGGCCGACAACGTATGGGACTTCTGGGGGCTGAGCCCGGAGTCGACGCACCAGGTGACCTGGCTCTTCGGTGACCGCGGCATCCCGGCGACCCTGCGCCACATGAACGGCTACGGCTCGCACACGTACCAGTGGAACAACGCCCAGGGCGAGGTCTTCTGGGTCAAGTACCACTTCAAGACCGACCAGGGCATCAAGAACCTCACCACCGACGAGGCCAACCAGCTCTCCGGCATGGACCCGGACAGCCACCAGCGCGACCTGCGCGAGTCCATCGAGCGCGGTGACTTCCCGTCCTGGACGGTGCAGGTGCAGATCATGCCGGCGGCGGACGCGGCGACGTACCGCTTCAACCCGTTCGACCTCACCAAGGTGTGGCCGCACGAGGACTACCCGCCGGTCGAGATCGGCAAGCTGGAGCTCAACCGCAACCCGGAGAACATCTTCGCCGAGGTCGAGCAGTCGATCTTCAGCCCCGCGCACTTCGTGCCGGGCATCGGCCCGTCGCCGGACAAGATGCTCCAGGGCCGTCTCTTCGCGTACGGCGACGCCCACCGCTACCGCGTCGGCATCAACGCCGACCACCTGCCGGTGAACCGCCCGCACGCCACCGAGGCGCGCACCAACTCCCGCGACGGCTTCCTGTACGACGGCCGCCACGCGGGCGCCAAGAACTACGAGCCGAACAGCTTCGGCGGCCCGTTCCAGACGGACAAGCCGCTGTGGCAGCCGACCGCGGTGAGCGGCACGACCGGCAACCACGACGCGGTCTCGCACGCCGAGGACGACGACTTCGTGCAGGCGGGCAACCTCTACCGCCTGATGTCCGAGGACGAGAAGGGCCGCCTGGTCGAGAACCTCGCGGGCTTCATCTCGAAGGTGTCGCGCGACGACATCGCCGAGCGTGCGGTGAACAACTTCCGCCAGGCGGACGGTGACTTCGGCAAGCGCCTCGAAGCGGCCGTGCAGGCGCTGCGCAGCAAGTAGGCGGTACGCAGGCGCAGGCGCAGGCGCAGGCGCAGGCGTCGGAGTCGGTGGCCGGTGGGCCGGGTTCCCCTTTGGGGG
>NZ_JBSGZD010000529.1:0-2178 GCF_053610825.1 Streptomyces sp. NPDC054863
GCGTCCCCGCCGGGGGATGGGCCTGTCTCCCGGTCCCCGCCGGAGGCTTGGCCCCCGCCCCGGCGGAGGAGTGCTCGGCGCCGGTCACCACCTCACCCCCAGCGCCGCCGCCGCCTCGACCCCGGACCGGCAGCCGTCCTCGTGGAATCCCCACCCGTGGTAGGCGCCGGCGAACGCGGTCGTCGCGGTGTTCAGGGACGGCAGCGAGGCCTGGGCCGCGACCGACTCCGCGGTGAGCAGCGGGTGTTCGTACACCATCGACTCCACCACCCGCTCCCGGTCGACCACTTCGCTCCCGTTCAGGGTGACGACGTAGGTCTCGGGGGCGTCGAGCCGCTGGAGACGGCTCATGTCGTAGCTGACGTGGACCCGGTCGGCACCCGAGGCGCAGGACGGCATCAGGTAGTTCCAGGAGGCGCGGGCCCGCGGGCTGCGGGGCAGGACACGGGTGTCGGTGTGCAGGAGCGTCGGGTTGCGGGAGTACCGGAACGCCCCGAGCACCCGCTGCTCCGCCTCACTCGCGTCCGCGAGCAGCCGCAGCGCCTGGTCGGGGTGGACGGCGACGACGACACGGTCGTACGAAGCGGTGACGCCGTCCTCCCCCGTCACCTCCACCCCGTCGGCATGGCGCCGCAAGGCTCTGACGGGGGTCGCGGTGTGCACCGCGGCGAGCTGCTTGGCGACCCGGTCGACGTACTGGCGCGACCCGCCCGTCACGGTCCGCCACAGGGGCGATCCGCCGACGGCGAGCATTCCGTGGTGGGAGAGGAACCGGAACAGGTGGCGGGCCGGAGAACGCAGCGCAGCCGCCGGGTCGCAGGACCAGACGGCCGAGACCAGCGGGGTCAGGAAGTGCTGGACGAAGTACGCCGAGAACCGTCCGCGCCGCACGAACCCGCCCAGCGTGACGGCCTCCCGTCCCGCCTCCCCCTCCTCCGTCGCCGCTCCCGCCAGCAACTGCCGTGCCCTGCGGTGGAAGAGGGGAACCTCGGCGAGCATCCGCAGGTAGGCGGGGCGTGCGGCGTTGCGCGGCCGGGCGAACAGGCCGCCGGGGCCGCGTGCCCCCGCGTACTCCAGGCCGCAGCCCTCGCACCGTACGGACATGCTCATCTCCGACTCCTGGGTCGCCACCCCGAGTTCGCCGAAGAGCCGCAGCAGATACGGATAGGTGCGCCGGTTGTGCACGATGAACCCGGAGTCGACACGGTGGATCCGGCCGTCCGCCGACGGCACGTCGTGGGTGTGGGCGTGCCCGCCGAGCCGGGGCTCCGCTTCGTACAGCGTCACGCGGTGCGTACGGGAGAGCACGTGGGCGGCCGTCAGTCCGGCCACTCCGCCGCCGATGACGGCCGTGCCGGGCGACCCGCGCGGCGCCCGCCCCCCGTACTGCGCTGCCCCACCTGTGCCTGGCATGGATCCTCCTGCTGTCGACGGCTCGCACACCTTGTTCGGAGCCGTCGGCCCACCGGATTGGCCGATGCCCCGAAAGAAGCAATCGGGACCTTCGACCAATCCGGCGGGGCCCTCGGTACCGAATCCCTTGCATGAGCGGAAAACTGCGCACCCTGGCAAGCGCGGCCGGCGGGCTGGTCGCCGGTTTCTCGGCGCTGTGCGCCGCGGAGCTGGCTGCCTCGGGGGTACGCCCCGAGGCCGGCCCGGTGGCAGCCGTGGGCGGCGCGGTCGTGGACCGTACGCCCGCCGCGGTGAAGGACTTTGCGGTCCGCACCTTCGGCACCGCCGACAAGCTGGTCCTCCAGCTGGGCATCCTGATGCTGCTGGCGCTGTTCGCGGTGGCGGTGGGTCTCCTGGCCGCCCGGCACCGGCGCACGGGCGTACTCCTGGTCCTCGCCTTCGGCGCGCTCGGCGCGTGGGCGGCACTGGAGCGCCCCGACGGCCGCGCGCTCGACGCGCTGCCCTCCCTGGTGGGCGGTGCGGCGGGCTGCGCGGTGCTGTACCTGCTCACGTCGAAGCTGGGCCCGCGGCGCTCTCCTGCGGCCGGGGAGCCGCCCGCGGTGCCCGGGGCGGGGCCGGACACCGGCACGGGGCACGTGAATTCCCCGTCCGGCCCTGGCCGCCCCGTCCGGGCCGGGAGCCCTCCCGAGGGGGCGCTCCCGGCCGACCCGGACGGGCGGGGGCGGGGCGCTGCGGGACCCGCCTCCGCCCGCCCGGAAGCAGCTC
>NZ_JBSGZD010000530.1:0-2154 GCF_053610825.1 Streptomyces sp. NPDC054863
GTTGGCGGCCGGGACCTCACCCCGCGCGATCATGTCGGGGATCAGCTTCAGCGGCACCCACTCGCGGCGCGAGGACTCGAAGTCGTCCACCGGGTGGCCGGTGTACGTGGCCCCCTCCGCCCAGTAGAGGTGGTGCCGGGCGTCGGTAAGGCCGTTCGACGGCTCGACGGTGAGGAGGTGGCGCAGCGGCCCGGGCCGCCACCCCGTCTCCTCCTCCATCTCGCGCGCCGCTGCCGCTTCGACCTCCTCTCCGTCCTCGACGACGCCGGCGGCCAGTTCCCAGCCCCAGCTGTCGGTGATGAACCGGTGGCGCCAGAGCATCAGCACCTCGTTCGCCTCGTTGACGGCCGTCGCCACGGCGACCGCGCGCAGACGGATGAGGAAGTGGTCCAGATGACGGCCGTTGGGAAGTTCGACGTCCGCGAGATTCACCCGGAACCACGGGTTCTCATACACAGTTTGTTCGTTTAAGTTCGTCCACTGCACGTTTCTGCCACCTTCCGGCAATTGAATGCACGTAGATGGCAACATCGCAGCAGGGAGCACGCTGGGGGAACCAGCGCCCGGCGGCCCTCACAGGGGAATGCGCAGAGCCCCGTCGATCATTTCGGCCGCCTCGTCGGCCTGGGCGCATCCGCTGGCCGCCAGATGCTCTCGCACGGCACGCAGCCGGTCTCTCAGCCGCTGGGACTCCATGCCCCGCGCCTGCTCGGCCATCTCGACCGCGGTGGCCACCGCCCGATCGGCCTCCCCCTGCCGCAGTTCGACGTGGGTGAGGATGGCGAGCCGGTGCACCCGGCCGCGGTCGTGTGCGCGGGTGTCGACCGCCGCCGCCGCGTGCTCCCGCGCGGTCGTGAGGTCCCCCATGCTGAGCAGTGCCTCCGCCACCTGCACATTGACCAGGCCCGGTTGTACGTAGCCGGTCTCGTCCGGCTCATGGCCGGGGCGGATGCGGTCGGCGGCCTTCTCGGCCCGCCGGATGCAGGCGAGCGCGCTGCCCCCGTCCCCGAGGTGGGCGTACGACTTGGCCTGCATCGCGTACAGGTCGGCGGCCAGCGCCGGGCTGATTTCACGCCCGGCAGTGCGCAGGGCGGCCTCCGCGAAGGCGACCGCCTGCCGGTACTCCCGCATGAACAGCGACTGGTTGACGAGCAGCGCGATGACGTACGCGCCGAGCCCCCGGTCGCAGCTCGCCTTCGCGAGCCGCAGCGCCTGGTGGAAGTACCGCTGCGCGAGCCCCTGGGCGTCCGAGTCGTAGGCGCAGATGCCCGCGATGGCCACCAACCCGCCTGTCGCGCGGTGCAGTTGGCGGCCCGTGGAGTCGTTGTAGCCGCCTCGCAGCAGGGGCGCCGTCTCGGAGTTGAGGAAGCCGACGACGCGTGAGCGGGTCGCGACACCGCCGGCCTTGCGGTACATCTGCTCGTAGTGTGCCCTGGCGCCCTTGAGGGCCTCGATGTCCGCGAGGTGCACCGGGGTCTGCCCGGACCGGGAGACATCGCTGTCCTCGGGCGGGTTCTCCCACTCCCAGACCGGCATCACGGCCGGCGTGCCGGTGACGGCGGGAGCACCGAGGACGTGCGGGCGCTGCTGCTCGTCGGAGCGCCACAGCGCGGTGGCCCGCTCCACGAACCCGGAGAGGGTGGAGCCGGAACTGCTGCCCGGTGAGATCAGCCCGCCCCGGAGTCCGCCGAGTCCGATGTCGTCGAGCGCCACCTGCCGGTGCAGCCGTGCGCTGAGCACCTCGCAGATCAGGTCGGGCACCTGGCCTCGCGGACGCTGCCCCTTGAGCCACCGGCGGACCGCCGTGTGGTCGTAGCGCAGCGCCAACCCCCGTTTCCCTCCCGCGTGGTTGACGTGCGCGGCCAGACCGGCCTGGGAGACCCCGGCCTCGTCCAGCAGAGCGTCGAGAAGAGCATTGGGCTGCATGGGAGCGCCTCCGGCTGACTCGGTCCTGCACCAGCGTAGTACCGGGGAATTCGCACGGGGGGTGAACGGAATGCCTGCATCCACACCTCTCACCCACTCCCGCCGCACCCCGTGTATCGGTTGACTGAACTGCCTCGCAAGAGGCGGCCGGGCCGCCGGCTCCCCCCTCCATCAGTGCGGCGGCCCGATCCCACCCCCGTCCGTCCCGCCCGCGGCTGACCTGCACCC
>NZ_JBSGZD010000531.1:0-2115 GCF_053610825.1 Streptomyces sp. NPDC054863
GCGGGCAGGCCGCCGGGTGCGGGTGGTGCGGCCCCCGATCGGGCCCGTACCGCTGACCGCAGGGCCCGTACCGCTGCCCTCAGCGGATCCGCAGGGCCTCCGGGCGCACCAGGTTCTCCGCGAGCAGCAGTGCCTTCACCCGGTCCGAGAGCATGTCCAACTGCCGCAGCACGAGGATGACTTGCTGGAAGAGCATCTGCCGGTAGGTGGCCATCATCGGGTTGGTCCGCGCGAAGTGCAGCCCCTTGGCCACGTCGAGGTCCATCCGCTCCCAGACCTCGCGCAGCATGAACCGGCGCGACATCAGCTGGATCGCCTCCAGCAGGAAGTCCTCGCGCTCGCGCAGCTCCGCGGAGGTGACCTGGCTGTACATGCCGGTGAGCGCGGTGACGCCGAAGGCGATGTGCCGGGCCTCGTCCTGCGCGACCATCTTGGTGATCTGCCGGATCACCGGGTCGCCGAAGCCGCTGCTCGCGAGGCGCAGCGCGGTGATGGCCAGACCCTCGACGACCACCTGCATGCCGAGGTAGACGATGTCCCACCGGGACTCCGACAGCAGATCGTGCAGCAGCGTCTTGAGCCCGGGGTTGATCGGGTAGACGGACTGCAGCTTCTCGTCGACGTAACGGGCGAACGCCTCGACGTGCCGCGCCTCGTCGGCGACCTGGGACGCGGCGTACGTCTTGGCGTCGAGGTCGGGCACGGTCTCCACGAGACGGGCCGTCGTCACGAGCGCACCCTGCTCGCCGTGCAGGAACTGGCTGCACATCCACGCCTGGTACTCCCAGCGGAACTGGGTCAGCAGCTCGCGCGGCACCGGGCTGCCTTCGCCGACGACGAAGGACGCGAGCCGCGCTCCGTTCTCCTCCGACAGCTCGGCGCCGAAGTTGACGTCGTGGTCCCAGTCGATGTCGGTGGTGGCGTTCCACTGCGAGACCTTGTTCTTCTCGTAGAGGTTCCACACGCGGCTGTCGCGGTCCCCGTAGTTCCAGTTCAGACACGCCTGGAACATCGCGTCGACCTCCATGAGGTCGTTCTTGACCGCGTCCAGGGTGAAGAGCGTGGAGTCGGACGTCTCGGCGGGCATTGTCTCGTCGGGCACTGTGGTCATTGGATTGCGGTCCACCCCTCCGGCGCGGAACAGGACTGTTCACCGTCAGTTTTGGTGCGCCGCACCCCGCCCTCCAGGAACTGCCGGGGCAATATGGCGGCAGTCCGGTTGCCGGTCCCCTTGCCTGGCCCCGCCCTCCCGCCGGCCGCACGATGGGGCGCGGCGGGCAGCAGAGCGCCCCGCACACCGGCCGAAGGAGGAGCGGGATGGGACCCCGTGCCACCGCATCAGTCGCCTCCCCGAAGAGCGCACCGGCGCACGACCGGGACCGCCCGTGGATCGTCGGCCGGGTCACCGCGGCCGACCCGCGCCTGCGGCTGATCTGCCTGCCGCAGGCGGGCGGCAGCGCGAGCTCGTTCGCGCCCTGGCGCCTCGCACCGCCGGCCGGGGTGGAACTCGCCACCGTGGAGCTGCCCGGGCGGGGCGTGCGCAGCGCCGAGCAGCTGCCCGGCACGCTCGAAGAGCTCGCCGACGCCGTGATCGACGGCATCCGCGACGAGTTCGACCGGCCCTACGCGCTCTTCGGGCACAGCTTCGGCGCACTCCTCGGCTACGAGATTGCCGTCCGCATCGCCCGGCGCGGCCTCACCCCGCCCCGCGCGCTGCTCGTGTCCGCCGCGCGCGCACCGCACACCCCGGTGCGCCGACGTGTCTCGGACCTGGACGACGCCGGTCTGCTCGACTGGCTGGACGGCTTCGGCGGCTTCCCGCCCGAGCTGGCCCGCTACCCGGCGTACCTCCAGTACGCGCTGCGCACGGTCCGCCGCGACCTCGCCCTCACCGAGTCCTACCTGGCCCCGGGACCCACCCGGGTCGACTGCCCGCTGCACGTCTTCGGGGGCGCCGACGACCCGCTGGTCAGCGGCGCGCACCTGGAGCGCTGGCGCGACTGCGCCGCCGCCGACTTCACGCTCCGGCTGCTGCCCGGCGGGCACGGCTACCCCTTCACCGGGGCCTCGGCGCTCGACGCGATCGTGTCACCCCTGCGCTGACCGGCGCACGGT
>NZ_JBSGZD010000532.1:0-2075 GCF_053610825.1 Streptomyces sp. NPDC054863
ACCTTGGGGTGCGGGCCCCAGCTCGTTGCATTTTCCGGGACGGTGCCGTGCCGTGATTCTCCGGCCCACCACCCGATTTTCCTTTTTATTCCGCTCTCCTTCGGCTTTCCGTTGCCCACTCTTGGGTCCGGAGCCGGACGGCTGGAATTAGCTTTCGAATTTTATTCGGCTCGATCCTGCGATTCTCCGCGGCGTTCACCTGCTGGCCGCCACCGGGAATTCCTCGACACGTGCCGTATCGAGGAAAGGTTCCGCATGGACCGCAGCCCGCGTACCGGCAACCCCCGCTCCACCACTCGCACACACACTCGGTACACCGGTGCCCGCACCGGTGGCTACGGCCGCCGCCCCGCCGCCGTACAGGGTGAATTCGCCCTTCCGGTGACCGTCACCCCGGCGCTGCCCGCCGTCGAGACGTTCGCCGCCCTGGACATGCCCGCCCCGCTGCTGGCCGCACTGGCCACGCAGGGCGTGACCGTGCCGTTCCCGATCCAGGGCGCCACCCTCCCGAACTCCCTCGCCGGACGCGACGTCCTGGGCCGGGGCCGCACCGGCTCCGGCAAGACCCTCGCCTTCGGCCTGGCACTGCTGGCCCGTACGGCGGGCAAGCGCGCCGAGCCGCGACAGCCGCTGGCCCTGGTGCTGGTGCCGACCCGCGAGCTGGCCCAGCAGGTCACCGACGCACTCACTCCGTACGCCCGCTCCATGCGGCTGCGGCTGGCGACCGTCGTCGGCGGCATGTCGATCGGCCGCCAGGCCCACGCACTGCGCGGCGGCGCGGAAGTCGTCGTCGCCACGCCCGGCCGGCTCAAGGACCTCATCGAGCGCCGGGACTGCGTCCTGGACGACGTGGAGATCACCGTCCTCGACGAGGCCGACCAGATGGCCGACATGGGCTTCATGCCGCAGGTCACCGAACTGCTCGACCAGGTGCGGCCCGGCGGCCAGCGGATGCTGTTCTCCGCCACCCTCGACCGCAACGTCGACCTTCTCGTACGCCGTTACCTGAGCGACCCGGTGGTCCATTCCGTCGACCCGTCGGCGGGTGCGGTCACCACCATGGAGCACCACGTCCTGCACGTGCACGGTGCGGACAAGCACGCGACCACCACGGAGATCGCCGCACGCGACGGCCGGGTGCTGATGTTCCTGGACACCAAGCACGCGGTCGACCGGCTCACCGACCACCTGCTGAACAGCGGGGTACGGGCGGCGGCGCTGCACGGCGGCAAGTCCCAGCCGCAGCGCACCCGCACCCTGGAGCAGTTCAAGACCGGCCACGTGACCGTGCTGGTGGCGACCAACGTCGCCGCCCGCGGCATCCACGTCGACAACCTCGACCTGGTCGTCAACGTCGACCCGCCCAGCGACCACAAGGACTACCTGCACCGCGGCGGCCGTACCGCCAGGGCCGGCGAGTCCGGCAGCGTGGTCACCCTGGTGACTCCGAACCAGCGCCGCGACATGACCCGCCTCATGCGCGCCGCAGGAATCACCCCGCAGACCACTCAGGTCCGTGCGGGCGAATCGGAGTTGACGCGTATCACCGGCGCGAAGGCGCCGTCCGGGGTGCCGGTCGTCATCACCGCCCCCGCCTCCGAGCGGTCCAAGCGGGGCGGCTCCCCGTCCCGCGGCCGCCGCGGCCGTCCGGGACAGGCGCGCCGCGCCCCCGGAAGTGCACAGCGCAGCGCCGCCTGACGAAGTCTTCTGTCAACTCCCTCTCCCTCCAACCTTGCTGAGGTCTCATGCGCGTTGTCATCGCCCGCTTCCCCTTCGAGCTTGTCAAGAGCGAGGTCCAGGAGGCGATGAAGGGCATCAAGCCCGAACCCGTCACGGGTGAGTCCGTCACGATCGGCCGCCGGACCTACCCCGTCAAGCAGGTGGGCGAGGTCATCACCCGCCAGGACCGCCGTGACTTCACCGCGAGCGAGGTGTCCCGGGCGCTCACCCGGCTCGGCTTCACCTGCCGCGACACCGTGGCCCCGGTTCCGGCCCCGGCCCTCTCCCCGCTGGAGACCGCGTCGAACCTGCTCGGCTCCGCCGCACACGTCTGAGCCGCACGGAAGGCCCGGCCC
>NZ_JBSGZD010000533.1:0-2013 GCF_053610825.1 Streptomyces sp. NPDC054863
CCACCGTCTGAGCACTGCGCTCCGCCGGATGACTCACGGCCCCCCGCCCCGCTGGATGCGGCACGGGGGGCCGTCGTGCGTCTGCGGCGCCGTCGCGGCCGGTCGCGCAGTTCCCCGCGCCCCTGTGGGGCGCTCCCCGGCGGAAGGGGCCGCGACTACGACTGCTTCGGCTGCGGAGCCTGCGGGGTCTGCGCCTGCTTCGCCTTCAGCGCCGCCGCCATCTCCGCGAGCCGCTCGTCGGTGGCCGTGCCCAGCACGACGGTGGTGGCGCCCTTGTCCGTGCTGACCAGGGCGTCGTACTTCTCGCCCTTCCAGACCTGCCAGGTCCGGCCGCCCGCCTCCTGCGTCTTCCCCGTGTCCTTCGCGGAGAGCGTGACCTTCGGGACGTACTTCGCGGGGTCGTTCGTCGACTGCTCGACCGCGACGTACTCCTTCTGCGGGTCGAGGAAGCCGAGGTGCCAGGCCTTGCCCTCGTTGCCGCGGTACGTCACCGAGGTCGCCCGCCACTCCTTCGACAGGCCCTGCGGGGCGAGTACCGGGTAGGGCGCGGACCGCTGGGCCGTGCTGAGCTCGACGCGGTAGTCGACCGTCTTCAGCGGGTCGGCGTCCTCGTCGTGCGGGATGACCGTGTAGACGAGGGCGACGACGCCTCCGATGACCGCCATCGAGAGCACCATGTCCCGGATCTTCTGATTGCCACGCTTCGCTGCTGCCACGTCCTCCATGGTCCCCCATGGGGGTGCCCCGCCCGCCTCCAGGGGCCGGGCATCACGCCGGACGTAACCGATATGCCGCTCATACGTGCACCCCCTCTGCTCATTTTGTCGATGTACGGATAGAGTTCGGAGGACCGTCCCCTTCCCGGTTCCCGGGTTTCCCGGTACCTCATCTCCCGGCCGTCGCCGCCGTAGCCGTACAGAAAGGTGCGCACCCGATGACCGAGCACCAGCTCCCGTCGCCGCTCGAAGTTCCCGCCGAGGCCCCCGACCGCAACCTGGCCCTTGAGCTGGTCCGCGTCACGGAGGCCGCCGCCATGGCCGCCGGCCGCTGGGTCGGCCGCGGCGACAAGAACGGCGCCGACGGCGCGGCGGTCAACGCCATGCGCACCCTCGTCTCGACCGTGTCGATGAACGGCGTCGTCGTCATCGGCGAGGGCGAGAAGGACGAAGCCCCGATGCTCTACAACGGGGAGCGGATCGGCGACGGCACCGGCGCCGAGGTCGACATCGCGGTCGACCCGATCGACGGCACCACGCTGAACGCCAAGGGCATGCCCAACGCGATCGCGGTGCTCGCCGCCGCCGACCGGGGGACGATGTTCGACCCGTCGGCCGTCTTCTACATGGACAAGCTGGTGACGGGCCCCGAGGCCGCCGACTTCGTCGACATCAACGCCCCGGTCTCGGTGAACATCCGCCGGGTCGCCAAGGCCAAGAACTCCACGCCCGAGGACGTCACCGTGATGATCCTCGACCGTCCCCGCCACGAGGGGATAGTGAAGGAGATCCGGGAGACCGGCGCGCGCATCAAGTTCATCTCGGACGGCGACGTCGCCGGTTCGATCATGGCGGTACGGGAAGGCACCGGCGTCGACCTGCTGATGGGCGTCGGCGGCACCCCCGAGGGCATCATCAGCGCCTGCGCGATCAAGTGCCTGGGCGGCACCATCCAGGGCAAGCTCTGGCCCAAGGACGACGCCGAGCGGCAGCGCGCCCTCGACGCGGGCCACGACCTGGACCGCGTACTGCACACCAACGACCTGGTCAGCGGCGAGAACGTGTTCTTCGTCGCCACCGGCATCACCGACGGCGAGCTGCTGCGCGGCGTCCGCTACCGCTCGGCGACCGCCACCACGCAGTCCCTGGTGATGCGCTCGAAGTCGGGCACGATCCGCCAGATCGACTCCGTGCACCGCCTGTCGAAGCTGCGCGCGTACAGCGCCATCGACTTCGACCGCGCGAAGTAACGAGCACGTACGACCGAGGGGGCGGCCACCCGGCACCGGGGTGGCCG
>NZ_JBSGZD010000534.1:0-1917 GCF_053610825.1 Streptomyces sp. NPDC054863
GGAGTGCGCGCCATGCACTCCGGGGCCGTCCGGTTTCTCGGCCCGCGGACAAAGACGTCCGCGGGCATTCCGGTAGGCAGAGGCAAGGGAACGATCCAATGCGTCAGGTCACCACAAAAGGTCTGATCACCGTGGCGGCGGCCGGTGGCGTGCTCGCTCTGAGCGGCGGAGCTGCGCACGCCGACTCGGGTGCCGACGGGACCGCGTCGAACTCACCGGGCGTGCTGTCCGGCAACTCGGTGCAGGTCCCGGTGCACGTCCCGGTCAACGCGTGCGGCAACACCGTCAACGTCGTCGGGCTCCTCAACCCGGCGATGGGCAACGCCTGCGCCAACAAGTCCGGTTCGGCCACGCCCGGCCAGTCGGGTCAGCCGGGGTCGGGTCAGCCGGGCACGAACACCGGCACCCACACCGGTGGCGGCTCGTCCGCCCAGGGCGACACGAGCAACTCGCCCGGTGTCGGCTCCGGCAACAACATCAAGGTGCCGGTGCACATCCCGGTGAACGCCTGCGGCAACAGCGTCAGCGTCATCGGGCTCCTCAACCCGGCGATGGGCAACGACTGCAGCAACGAATCCGGCCCGGCCACCCCCGACGAGCCGCAGATCCCCGCCACCCCGGACGAGCCGCAGATCCCGGCGACCCCCGACGAGCCGTGGATCCCGGGCACGCCCGACGAGCCGGGCACCCCGCCCACCCGGGCGATCCCGAACACCCCGCAGACGCAGACCGTCACCCAGCCCCGGGCCACCGAGGTGCTGGCAGAGACCGGAGCCTCCGGTTCGCTCGGCACGGTGATCCCGGCGGGCGCCGGACTGCTCCTCGCGGGCGCGGTGCTCTACCGCCGGGCGCGCTCGGCGGCGTAACACCCCTGTACCCGGCGGCGTCACACCCGCTCCGTACACAGCTGTACACGGCGCGGGTCCCGTGGTCGCGGGGCCCGTTCCCTGTGTGGTGCGGTCGGTCACCCGATCTGTGGCGGGCTCACCAGGTGGCGCGCACCTGGCGGATGATCCGCCTGCGCAGCCGCACCCGGCGGCTCCCGTCGTGGCGCAGACTCAGTCGGTCCAGCTCCCAGTGTCCGTACTCGGCGTGGTCGGTCAGCAGACGGGTCGCTTCCTTGCGGGAGACCCCGCGCGGGACGTACACGTCGACAAATTCGTATTCCGGCATCGCATCTATTGTGCGGGCAGAGGTCGTCTACGGATAGCGTCTGCACTATGTCTGATGCCGCTCAGCCCACCACCGCTGCCGAGGTACGCGCCGCCGCCGAGGCGGTAAAAGCCGCGCTGGACCGCCACCTTGAGGCAGTCGAGCGCCGTTCCGGAGACGACGACCCCGCCGTCTACGACGCCTTCAACGAACTGGCCGCGGCTGCGGAGGACTACGACGAGCTGCTCTACGAGCGGTACGACGAGGTCACCCCCTTCGAGATCCCCAGCCCCGAGGACTCCGTACCCGCCCACAAGGGGCCGGTAGACGCGCTCAGCGTGCTGATCCGCCGCGACTACTCCGTCGCCCAGCCGCAGCGCCTGCTCGCCCAGGCCCAGCGCCTCGCCGACCTCGACCCGGACTCCGGGCCGAACGGACTGCCCGCTTCCGCCGGAGTCGTCGGCAGCAGTGTGCAGGCCGCGCTCGGGGTCCTCTTCGGCGAGTACGAGCCGGACGAAATCGCCTCCCGGCACAAGGAGTTCGGCCTGGAGGAAGGCGACTCCACGCTGTGGGTGGCCGCGGTGGAGGAGCTGCCGGAGCCGGGGGAGTGGCTCAGTTCCCCCTTCGACAGCGCCGACCAGCGGGATGTCGTGTGCCGCTTCGACGTCAGCTCGGTCTTCGACGACGACGAGATGGACGACCTCGAAGAGGTCTGAGCGCGCCGCGGTACGGCGGAGGGGGTGCGGGCATCGAATGCCCGTACCC
>NZ_JBSGZD010000535.1:0-1910 GCF_053610825.1 Streptomyces sp. NPDC054863
TTGCAGAGCGGGCGACGGGAATCGAACCCGCGTAGCTAGTTTGGAAGACTAGGGCTCTACCATTGAGCTACGCCCGCACACGCACCGCAGGGCCGCCGGAAGCGACCGCGGTACGGAGAGCATCGTAGCGGGTCCCGGAGCGTCGGTGCACACCCCGATTCCACGAGCCGGTAAAGCGGCCGACGCAGTGCCCGCGGGCATGTACCCTACGTGTCGCACCGACGGGGTGTGGCGCAGCTTGGTAGCGCGTCCGCTTTGGGAGCGGAAGGTCGTCGGTTCGAATCCGGCCACCCCGACCAGCAGGAACCCTCTTGAGGTCCCCCACAAGATCGCATTGTGGGAGCACGTCCGCTTGCCGTTACTATGCAAGCTGCGTGCCCGTGTGTCTGATACCGGGCTCGATCAGCAGGACCGCCCAACTGAGCGGTTCGGCAGAACCCAAGAAGTCAGCCACCAAGGAGACCGAACCGTGAAGAGCGCCGTGGAGACCCTGAACCCGACCCGGGTTCGGCTCAGCATTGAGGTGCCCTTCGAGGAGCTCAAGGACAGCCTCGACGCGGCGTACAAGAAGATCAACCAGCAGGTCACGGTGAAGGGCTTCCGCAAGGGGAAGATCCCGAACCGAGTCATCGACCAGCGGTTCGGCCGTGGCGCTGTTCTGGAGGAGGCCGTCAACGACGCCCTCCCGAAGTTCTACACCGAGGCCGTCAACGAGGGTGAGCTGAACCCGCTGGGTCAGCCCGAGGTGGACATCACGGAGCTGAAGGACGGCGAACTGCTGTCCTTCACCGCCGAGGTCGACATCCGCCCGTCGATCGAGATCCCGGACTACTCCGGCATCGAGGTCGAGGTCGACGCCGTCTCCGTCTCCGACGAGGACGTCGCGAAGGCTGTCGAGGACCTGCGTGGTCGCTTCGCCTCCACCAACCCGGTGGAGCGCGCCGCCGAAGACGGCGACGTCGTCACGATCGACCTTGAGGCCAAGGTCGACGGCGAGGTCCTGGAGGACGGCGTGGCCGAGGGTGTTTCGTACACCATCGGCTCCGGCGAGCTCCTCGAAGGCATCGACGAGGCAGTCAAGGGCCTGGAGGCCGGTGGCGAGGCCACCTTCACCTCCCAGCTCAAGGGCGGCTCCGCCGAGGGCAAGGACGCCGAGGTCACCGTGAAGGTGTCCGCCGTCGCCGCCCGTGAACTCCCCGAGCTGGACGACGAGTTCGCCCAGATGGCGAGCGAGTTCGACACGCTGGAGGAGCTGACGGCCGACAGCCGCAAGCGCCTTGAGAACATGAAGCAGTACGACCAGGCCACCCAGGCCCAGGAGCGCGTGCTCGACAAGCTCATCGAGCTCGTCGAGGTCCCGATCCCCGAGAACCTCCTCGCGGACGAGGTCAAGACCCGCAAGCACAACCTGGAGCACCACCAGCTCGGCCAGATGGGCATCGACCTCCCGAAGTACCTGGAGATCCAGGGCAAGACGGAGGAAGAGTTCGACGCCGAGACCGCCGAGCAGGCGATCAAGGGCATCAAGACCCAGTTCATCCTCGACGAGCTGGTCAACAAGGAGAAGCTGAACGTGAACCAGGAGGAGCTCACCGAGCACCTCATGCGTCGCGCGCAGTCCTCCGGCATGTCCCCCGACCAGTTCGCCCAGGCGGTCGTCGAAGGCGGCCAGGTCCCGATGCTCGTCGGCGAGGTCGCCCGCGGCAAGGCGCTCGCCGTGGTCGTCGAGGCCGTCACGGTCAAGGACACGAACGGTGAGCTCGTCGAGCTCGACGACGACGAGGACGAGACCGCCGAGACGGTCGACGCCGACGCCGCAGCCGAGTCCGCCGAGGGCGACGCCGACGTGAAGGACGCCGCCGAGGCCAAGTAGGCCCCGACAGCCCCTGAGTACGGCACCTGAGTCACGA
>NZ_JBSGZD010000536.1:0-1905 GCF_053610825.1 Streptomyces sp. NPDC054863
GGGAACGGGGGGTTGGGCCAGACGCCCGGGCCGGAGGGTGACGTATCCCGCCGGGCCGGAGGGTGACGTATCCCCCGGCCCGGCGGGGCGGGGCTGTGGGCGGATGCCGGGGCGTCAGGAGGAGAAGAGCATCCGGCCGAAGCCCTTCTGGCGGTGGTGGCCACCGTGGTGACTCCCGTGACTCCCGTGGCCGCCATGGCCGCCGTGTTGCGGGGCGCCCCAGGCGGGGGCCGGGGCGGCGGGGTACGCCTGCGGGGGTGCGGGCGGCGGGGCCTGCTGGGACCACTGGGCCTCCAGGCGGGTCAGTGACTCCAGCTCGCCGTAGTCCAGGAATATCCCGCGGCAGTTGCTGCACTGCTCGATCTGGACGCCGTTGCGGTTGTACGTGTGCATGGGGGCGTGGCACTTGGGACAGTGCATGGTCGTCTCACTCCTCGGCGTTGGTGCGGCGGGGCTCGGGTGCGAGTCCTGGTTCAGGTGCACCGCCCGGATGCATGCCCGGCGGCGGGAGATTCACCCTACGACGGGGTGCGACGGTCCTACTCGGGCGGGAGAGCCGCGATTCGGGCGCAGGAGTCGAGCATCAACTGCTCGACCTCGTCGAGGGGGCGCTGCTCGGCCGCCGACTTGGCGAGGGCGAGAGCTGCCGTCTGAACCGTCAGGGCGCGGGCGGCGACGTCGAGTTGCGGCCACGGATCGCCGTGCGGAGGTACGGCCGGGCCGCCGGCCTCCCGGTATGCGGCGAGGAAGCGCTGCCAGACGTCCGGGGACAGCAGGCCCGCGGCGTACCAGGCGGCGGGGCGGGCCAGGTCCCAGGCGGGGTCGCCGAGGCCGAGGTCGTCGATGTCGATGAGGTGCCAGGGGCCGTCGGGGGCGGGGTGGCGGACGAGTTGGCCGAGGTGGAGGTCGCCGTGGCAGAGGACGGCGTGTGTCCGGTGCTGTGGGGCCGGGGCTTCGTTCCTGGCCCAGGCGGGGAGGCGGTGCCAGGCGTGCAGGACGGTTCGGTACGGGGCAGGGGCGCCGGGCGCCCGGTGCGGGGCGGCGAGCATGCGGGCCACGCCGCGGGCCGCTTTGGCGGGGCCGCGCATGGGTGGGACCGGGGCGGGGAGCGCGGCGGTGTCGGTGCGGTGCAGCCGGGCGAGGAGTGCGCCGGTCTCCTCCCAGGGGGCGGCGTCCGGATCCTCGGGGTCGACCGGGGCGCCGTAGGGCCACGCGGTGAGGGGACGGCCGCCGGCCTGTGCGGCGCCGGCGCCGGTGGGGAGCGGGGGCAGGAGAACACCGGCGAGGAGGGGGTGGGCCGCCACTGCGGTACGTACGGCCAGGGCGGCGGGGTCGGTGTCCGGCGCGTGCGCCTTGGCGACGAGAGGGCCGTGCCGGACGACGGTGCCGTCGGGGCGGTCCGCGAGGACGCGAAGGGTTTCGGCAGCGTGGCGGCAGGGGCCGAGGGCCTCATCGGAGGGGTGCGCGGCGGCGGCAGCCAGGGCGGTAAGGGCTGCGGTGACGGGTGTGGTGGTCATGGATCCCCCGGGACGTGAGGCGGTGCGTTCGGGAGCGTATGCGGGGCGACGAGCACGACGGGCCCGGGGGGCGGACGGCACGTGTGTGGGGTGCGGGGGGGAGGCAGGACGGCACGTAAGTGGGGGGCGGGGGCGCGGCGCGCGCCGGGGGGGGAGCGGAACCGCGGGCGGGGGCCTGAGGCGGGCGCCCCGGGGTTCGGCGGGACTGCGGGAGCGGAGTGGGGCCGCGGGAGAGGAGTGGGGTGGGTCGGCAGGAGGGGAAGTCGGTCTGTGGCTGGGGAGGGTGCGTCGCAGGAGGCCGGGGGGGGTGGGGCAGGCTTCTTGGGTGGCGTCGAGGGGTCCGGACACACGTTTGCCCGGACAGCTCCCCAGCTGTCCGGGCAAACTC
>NZ_JBSGZD010000537.1:0-1885 GCF_053610825.1 Streptomyces sp. NPDC054863
GTGGCGTCGGTCGTCGCCTGGTGGGAGTGGAAGGGCGGGTTGTTCAGTACGAGGTCGAAGGAGTCGGCGGGGATGCCGGACGCCGCGTCCCCGACCGCGAACTCGGCCTTGCCGCCCGCCTCGTCCTCAAAGAGGTTCGCGCGGTACGTCGCCTCCGCGGAGGCGACCGCCTGGAACGACTCGTCGACGAAGAGGACCCCGGCACCGGGGTGGGCGAGCGCGGCGGCCGTGCCGACCACGCCGTTGCCGCAGCCCAGGTCGAGGATGCGGGACGCACCGGTGCCCTGCGGCAGGTGCTGGAGGAAGAAGCGGGTGCCGACGTCGAGGCGCTCGGCGCAGAAGATCCCGGCGTGGTTGGTGACGGTCAGTCCCGCGCCCGCTCCCGCGTCGGCGTCGAGGGTGTACGTCAGCGGCCACGGGTCGCCGCCCCGGTCGGGCAGCGAGCCGGGCGTGCAGAAGATCAGGCGGGCCTTCTTCTCGGCGAGGGAGGTGCGCGTCGGGCCGACGATCCGCTCGAAGAGGCGCAGTGTGGAGGTGTGGATCTCCTTGACCATGCCGGTCCCGACGACCACGGTGCCCTCGTGGATGCCGGGGGCGAGCCGGTGCAGCTGGTCCTCCAGGAGCGCGAGGCTCTTGGGCACCCGGATCAGCAGGACGTCGATGCGGTCCGGCGGGGTGTCGCGGGTGGACAGCAGGCGGACGCAGTCCGGGTCCGTGCCGTTGCACGCGAGGTTGGCGCGGGTGGCCTGTCGGCCGAGGTACGAATCGGTGATCTGTACGGGATGGCTCTCCGGCGGTACGGAGCTCTCCGCCGTGTCCTGCGCAGAGTCCTGTGCCGTGGTGTCCCGTGCGGTGGCCAGCGCCGTGGTCAGCGCGCCCCACCGGTCGCCGAGTACGACGACGCTGCCGGACAGGTCCACGGGCGGGGCGTCGTCGCTGCCCGCGAGGTGCCTCAGGAGGTACTCGTCGGCGGCGTCCCACGCACGCAGCGTGTCGCGCGGGTCCGCGGGGAAACGGGCGAGTTCGGACACGCCCCATGGCGTCGTCAAGCGGTTCATTGTGGTTCAGGCTATCCCGGCGCGTCGGGCCCGGGGTCGGCTGCCCCGGGACAGGCGTACCGCAGCGCAGCAGGTCAGCTCCGGACGGGCCCGGTCCGAGTGCGTCGCCGACGCATCGAAGAGGCGTACGGAACGGCGCCGCAGCAGCCCGCCCCGCACGCAGGACACAGGACTCAGCCGCACGGGTGAAGCCTCACCCTGCCACTGCGGTGCTGCACCATTTCTACGGCGGCCCCGAGGGCCGGCCACTCAGGAGCGACGCGCTCACCACCGCAGCGACTCTCCCCCCCAACCTCAGCGTCCAGGAGAGAACCCATGGATCAGACCCAGGCCCGTCAGTGGCTGGCGACCGCCGTCGAGGAGGCCAGGGCGGGCCTCGCCGAGGGCGGCATCCCGATCGGCGCCGCACTGTACGGCGCGGACGGCACCCTCCTGGGCCGCGGCCACAACCGCCGGGTCCAGGACGACGACCCGTCCATGCACGGGGAGACCTCGGCGTTCCGCAACGCCGGCCGACAGCGAACGTATCGCGGCACCACCATGGTGACGACGCTGTCGCCGTGCTGGTACTGCAGCGGTCTGGTGCGGCAGTTCGGGATCTCGCGGGTGATCGTGGGCGAGTCGGAGACCTTCCACGGCGGGCACGACTGGCTGGCCGAGCACGGCGTGGAGATCATCCAACTGGACGATCCCGAGTGCGTGCAGCTGATGAAGGACTTCATCGCGGCGAAGCCGGAGCTGTGGAACGAGGACATCGGCGCATAGCACCGCCGCATCGGCGCATCAAGCCGTCGCATCACCGCATCGAAGGGGGCGCGGCCCGGAGC
>NZ_JBSGZD010000538.1:0-1881 GCF_053610825.1 Streptomyces sp. NPDC054863
GGCCCGGACCGTCGAAACGGTCCGGGCCTCTGGCCGGCGGAGGATACGAGATTCGAACTCGTGAGGGGTTGCCCCCAACACGCTTTCCAAGCGTGCGCCCTAGGCCACTAGGCGAATCCTCCGCCGCAAACAATACAAGACGTTGGGGAGTGCTTGCGACCGCGTTCCCCGGGAGGGGGTGAGGACGAGGTGCGGGGGGATCCGCAGGTGGGACCGGGTCGTTTTTGGGGGAGGGGATCGGCTAGGGTGGGCTTCAGCCCCTCACGTGGCGCTATCTGACTGAACTCCCCCAGGGCCGGAAGGCAGCAAGGGTAGGTTGGCTCTGGCGGGTGCGTGGGGGGTCTTTGCGTTCCCCGCGAGGGGGTCTGTGCTTCCGGTGGGGTGTCCCGGGGCTCGGGGCGGGGCCGGTTGTCAGTGGGTCCCGATAACCTCGTATGTGTGTCGTCCCTTGCGCTGTACCGCCGCTATCGCCCCGAGTCGTTCGCCGAGGTCATCGGGCAGGAGCATGTCACTGCCCCGCTGATGCAGGCCCTGCGGAACAACCGGGTCAACCACGCGTACCTGTTCAGCGGGCCGCGGGGTTGTGGAAAGACGACCAGCGCCCGGATCCTGGCGCGCTGTCTGAACTGTGAGCAGGGGCCGACGCCGACGCCCTGCGGCGAGTGCCAGTCCTGCCAGGACCTGGCGAGGAACGGCCGCGGGTCGATCGACGTGATCGAGATCGACGCCGCTTCGCACGGTGGTGTGGACGATGCGCGTGACCTGCGGGAAAAGGCGTTCTTCGGCCCGGCCGGCAGCCGGTACAAGATCTACATCATCGATGAGGCGCACATGGTCACCTCGGCGGGCTTCAACGCCCTGCTGAAGGTGGTCGAGGAGCCGCCGGAGCATCTGAAGTTCATCTTCGCGACGACCGAGCCCGAGAAGGTCATCGGGACGATTCGGTCGCGTACGCACCACTACCCGTTCCGGCTGGTGCCCCCGGGCACGCTGCGGGACTACCTCGGCGAGGTGTGCGGGAGGGAGAACGCCACCGTCGAGGACGGTGTGCTGCCGCTCGTCGTCCGGGCGGGCGCCGGGTCCGTGCGTGACTCCATGTCCGTGATGGACCAGTTGCTGGCGGGTGCCGCCGATGACGGTGTGACGTATGCCATGGCGACCGCGCTGCTGGGGTACACGGACGGGTCGCTGCTCGATTCCGTGGTGGATGCGTTCGCGGCGGGCGACGGGGCGGCTGCTTTCGAGGTCGTGGACCGGGTCATCGAGGGCGGGAACGACCCCCGGCGGTTCGTGGCGGACCTGCTGGAGCGGCTGCGGGACCTGGTGATCCTGGCGGCCGTGCCCGATGCCGGGGAGAAGGGGCTGATCGACGCCCCCGCCGATGTCGTGGAGCGCATGCAGGCGCAGGCCTCCGTCTTCGGGGCCGCCGAGCTGAGCAGGGCCGCCGATCTGGTCAATTCCGGGCTTACGGAAATGCGCGGGGCCACCTCGCCGCGGCTCCAGCTGGAACTGATCTGCGCGCGCGTGCTGCTGCCCGCCGCGTTCGACGACGAGCGGTCCGTCCAGGCGCGGCTGGACCGGCTGGAGCGCAGTGGGACCGGGGGCGGGTTCGTCGCCGGCGGGGCCATGCCGGGGATGCCTGCCATGGGGTACGTGCCCGGGCCCGAGGCGCACGGGATGCCGGGGGCGCACGGGATGCCGGGGATGCAGGGGGTGCCTGGCGGAGGTGCGGGTGCTCCGGCCGCGATGGCTCCGGCGGCCCAAGCGCCGACGGCCCCGGCCCCGGCCGTCCATGCTCCGGACCAGGCGGCTCAGCCTCAGGCCCAGCCTCAAGCTCCGGCTCCGGCGGCGCCGGTGCAGGCCGCTCCCGCGGCCGAGGCC
>NZ_JBSGZD010000539.1:0-1808 GCF_053610825.1 Streptomyces sp. NPDC054863
AGGTCAGACACCTCTTCAGGTCAGGAAGGACCCCAGATGGCACAGCAGGTGCGCGGCGTGATCGCCCCCGGCAGGAACGAGCCGGTACGCGTGGAGACGATCGTCGTCCCGGACCCGGGTCCCGGCGAGGCCGTGGTGAAGATCCAGGCCTGTGGCGTCTGCCACACGGACCTCCACTACAAGCAGGGTGGCATCAACGACGACTTCCCCTTCCTCCTCGGTCACGAGGCGGCGGGCATCGTCGAGTCCGTCGGCGAGGGCGTCACCGACGTCGCCCCCGGCGACTTCGTCGTCCTCAACTGGCGTGCGGTCTGCGGCCAGTGCCGGGCCTGTCTGCGCGGCAGGCCGCAGTACTGCTTCGACACCCACAACGCCAAGCAGAAGATGACCCTGCTCGACGGCACCGAGCTCTCCCCGGCCCTGGGCATCGGCGCCTTCGCCGAGAAGACCCTCGTCGCGGCCGGCCAGTGCACCAAGGTCGACCCCGAGGTCTCCCCGGCCGTCGCGGGCCTCCTCGGCTGCGGCGTCATGGCGGGCATCGGCGCCGCGATCAACACCGGACAGGTCGGCCGCGGCGACTCGGTCGCCGTCATCGGCTGCGGGGGAGTGGGCGACGCCGCGATCGTCGGCGCCCGCCTCGCCGGAGCGGCGAAGATCATCGCCGTCGACATCGACGACCGCAAGCTCGAAACCGCCAAGTCCATGGGCGCCACCCACACGGTCAACTCCCGCACCGGCGACCCCGTCGAAGCCATCCGCGCCCTCACCGGCGGCAACGGCGCCGACGTCGTCATCGAGGCGGTCGGCCGCCCCGAGACGTACAAGCAGGCCTTCTACGCCCGCGATCTGGCCGGCACCGTCGTCCTCGTCGGCGTCCCCACCCCCGACATGCAGATCGAGCTCCCCCTCATCGACGTCTTCGGCCGCGGCGGCGCGCTCAAGTCGTCCTGGTACGGCGACTGCCTGCCCTCCCGCGACTTCCCGATGCTGATCGACCTGCACCAGCAGGGCCGCATCGACCTCGCGGCGTTCGTGACGGAGACCATCGGCCTCGGCGACGTCGAGAAGGCCTTCGCGCGCATGCACGAGGGAGACGTACTGCGCTCGGTGGTGGAGTTCTCATGAGCCCCGCCCGCATCGACCACCTCACCACCTCCGGGACGTTCTCCCTGGACGGCGGCACCTGGGACGTCGACAACAACGTCTACCTCGTGGGCGACGACACCGAAGCGATCGTCATCGACGCCGCCCACGACGCGGACGCCATCCGCGCCGCCCTCGGCGACCGCACTCTCCTCGCCATCGTCTGCACCCACGCCCACAACGACCACATCGACGCCGCCCCGGCCCTGGCAGCAGCCACCGGCGCCCCGATCCTGCTCCACGAGGACGACCTCCCCCTCTGGAAGCAGACCCACCCCGACAGGGCCCCGGACGCCGCCCTCACCGACGGCCAGGAACTCTCCGTCGCGGGCACCACCCTGAAGGTCCTGCACACCCCGGGCCACGCCCCCGGCGCGGTCTGCCTCTACTCCGAGGACCTGGCCACGGTCTTCACGGGCGACACCCTCTTCCAGGGCGGCCCGGGCGCGACCGGCCGGTCCTTCTCGCACTTCCCGACGATCGTCGACTCGATCCGCGACCGCCTGCTGACGCTCCCTGCCGGGACGTCCGTACGCACCGGCCACGGCGACCCCACCACGATCGGCGCGGAAGCCCCGCAGCTGCCCGAGTGGATCGCCCGCGGCCACTGACGGCAGGTACGCGAAGAGGGGGCCGGTCCGCTGCGGACCGGCCCCCTCGTGCAC
>NZ_JBSGZD010000540.1:0-1795 GCF_053610825.1 Streptomyces sp. NPDC054863
GATCTGGAGCACGACGTCCTCTCGGCGGCACTGTCCTTCGCCAACTGGCGGTTCGTCTCCCAGCAGACCGACTACCTGGCCGCAGGGCACGACCAGAGTCCGCTGCTGCACTTCTGGTCGCTCGCGGTCGAGGAGCAGTTCTACTTCTTCTGGGCACCGCTGCTGGCGGTCGCCGCACTGTGCGTCACGCGGGCGGTCCGCAGGGGGCGTGCCGTGCGGACCACCGTGGCTCTCGTCGTCGTACCGCTGGTCATCGGGTCGTTCGTACTGTCCCTGTACTGGACACAGGGGTCGGCCTCGCTCGCGTACCTCGGAACTCCTTCGCGGGTCTGGCAGTTCGGGGCCGGGGCGCTGCTCGCCCTGCTGCCCTGGCACCTGATGCGCGGGCCCCGGCCGCTGCGGCTGCTGTGCGGGTGGGCAGGGGCGGTGGCGATCGGCTGGTGCGTGGTGTCGTACGACGGCTCGACCCCGTATCCCGGATTCGCGGCGCTCGTGCCGACCCTGGGCACCGCCGCCGTCATCCTGGCCGCGATACCCGGCCGGGGCGAGCGGACCGTTACCGGCGCTCACGGGGTGGGGCGACTGCTGGCGCTGCGGGCTCCCCGGGCGGTGGGGCGGCTGTCCTACACCCTGTACCTGTGGCACTGGCCGGTGCTGGTGCTCGCCGAGGCCAGGCTGGGTACGCTCGGCTGGCCCGCGAAGACGGCGCTGACACTGGCAGCCGTACTGCCCGCGCTGGCCACGATGCACTGGGTCGAGCGGCCACTGCGCCGCAGTCGTACGGTCTCGGCGCACGCCAGGCGCGGACTTTCGGTGGGCGTCACGGCGATCGTGCTGCCGGTGGCACTCGCCCTGGTGGTCGGGTCGACGACACTCCAACTGCTCGGTCCCGACCGGCCGGTGGACCCGCGGAGCCTGCCCGCGGGTGCGTCTTGGGGACCACACCTTCTCGTACGCCAGCCAGGCGTGCCGCTCGCGGACGGCCCGGTGACGCCGGGGCCCGCGCAGGCACGCAAGGACTTCCCGCCGGACGGGGAGTGCCAGGTCGCCCCTGCCGTGACCCGTAGCCCCGCCTGCCTGTTCGGGGCGGTGAACAGCCAGGACCGGATCGTGCTGCTCGGCGACTCGCACGCCGGACAGTGGTTCTCCCCGCTCCTCGGGATCGCCGCCCAGCGGGGCTGGGCGCTCCAGGAACTGGTGAAGCAGGGCTGCCCGTTGCCGCAGATCGCGGTGCGCAGCCCGCAGCTCGGCCGCGCCTACCGGGAGTGCGACACCTGGCGGGCGGACACCCTGGAGCGGCTGCGGCAGCAGCCGAAACCGCGCCTCGTCGTGATCTCCTCGCTCAACCGCTACACCAACGACCAGAAGCTCCTGGCCGAGGGCTGGGAGAAGACCCTGCGCCCGCTGCGGGAGCTCGGGGTGCCGATCGTCTACGTCGAGGACACCCCCGTGCCCGGCACGGACGTCCCGGCCTGCGTCTCCGGCCACCTGGAGGCGCCCGCCGCCTGCGCGTTCGACCGCCGTCAGGCGCAGCGGCCCGATCCGCTGGCCCGGCGGATCGCGTCCGGCGCACTGCCCGGCGTACGGAGCATCGGCGTGAACCGGGTGCTGTGCCCGGGTGACGGGCCGACCTGCCCCGCCGTACTGGACCGGGTGCTGCTCTACCGGGACGACGCCCACCTGACCAACGCGGCGGCCGTCGTCCTGGCCGCCCGGCTGGAGCGGCTGCTGACGCAGGCCGGTGCGCTGCCCGCCGCGGGCGCCGCGGGCAGCCCGGCGGGACAGGGCCCGAGAG
>NZ_JBSGZD010000541.1:0-1793 GCF_053610825.1 Streptomyces sp. NPDC054863
AACCTGGAACGTACCCCTGGAAAACCTAGAACCCGCGCGTCCGCTTCGCCGCCCGGCGGCTTCCGCCGTCCCGAGCCCCCGGCATCCGCAGGAACAGCCGGGAGATCTCGCCACCCAGGTTCACGCCGATGGCGATCGCCAGCGCGATGGCCGCGGCCTTGGACAGCGACGCCAGACCGGTGTTCACGTCGTTCTGCGCGATGCCCAGGAGGCCGTAGTACGTCGCGGAACCCGGCAGCAGCGGCCCGATCGCCGCCGTCACGTAGGGCAGCGCCGACGCGTACTGGTAGCGCGAGAAGAGCTGGCCGAAGAGGCCGACAAGACCCGCCGCGACCGCCGTCGCCGCGACGGCCGAGATCTTGCCCGTCGTGTTCATCGCGCCGAAGACGATCCAGGCGACGCCGCCGTTCAGCGCCACCATGATCACCGTGTTGCGCTCCTGCTGGAGCAGGATCGCGAACGCGAAGCACAGGGCGATCGACGCCAGGATCTGGATCACAGGACGGGACTCGACGTGCATCGTGGCGTCCGGGTGCAGGTTCGGGTTCAGCCCCGCTCCCGCGTACAGCACGATCAGCACGCCCAGCACGATCGCGATGAAGAAGTACATGACTTCGAGCAGCCGCGCCGACGCGGTGATGTAGTAGCCGGTCAGCCCGTCCTGCACGCCCGCGACCAGCGCCCGTCCGGGCAGCAGCGCGAAGAGCCCACCGGTGATCACGGCGGACGGCAGGATCCCGCCCACCACGTCCGCCGGTACGAAGGCGAGGCCGACGCCCATCGCGGCGGGCGGCATCGCCGCCGCCACGAACTGGTAGAACTCCGGCAGCCCGCGCCCCGCGCACAGCCAGGCCAGCCGGTCGCCCAGGATCGCCCCGAGCGCCGCCGCGACGAACACGATGACCCCACCGCCGACCAGCACCGATGCCGACCCCGCGAGCAGCCCGCTGGCGCCGGACAGCGCCCATCCCGGGTACGGGTGCCGGTTGCGCCGGATCTCCGCGAGGCGGCGGTACGCCTCCTCCAGCGTGACATCGATGTCCTCCGCGGTGATGTCCGCGATCAGCCGGTAGACGCCCGCCAGCCGGGTGTAGTCGGTGCCCCGGCGCCGCACCGTACGGCTGGCGGTCACCGGGTCGTCGATGAGCGAGGGCTGGTACGAGATCGACAGGAGCGTGAAGGTGACGGTCGGCTCGCACCGGTCGAGCCCGTAGGCCCGGCACACCGCGAACATGGCCGCCTCGACGTCCTCGGCCCCCTCGCCGCCGGCCAGCAGCAGCTCGCCGATACGCAGCGTCAGGTCGAGCACGCGCGGTACGGCGGGTCCCGAGTCCTCCTCGTCGCCGTGCCGCTGCACGCTGTCCGGTACGGGCCGGTCGCCGACCGGCATGCGCAGCAGGGTGCGCATCCGGTCCTGCCAGGGCGCCTCCTTCGTCAGCTTGACGACGGGTATTCCCTGGGCGGGAGTGAACGCGGGCGGAGAGTGCCGGGCGCTGTACGTCCGGGGAGGTTCGAACCCGGCCCGCTTCTGGGCGGCGGTCCTGGGCACGTCGAAGGCGGAACCTTCCTGCGCCTGCGGAGTCTCGGGCGACAGCCCCTGCGGAAGGGCGAATTCCGAGGTCGGCTGCTCCTCCTCGGCCGAAGGCGCGGTCCGAAGGCCCTGCGGGAGCGCGAATTCCGAGGTGACCGACTGGTCCTCGTCCACGACCACCACCGGGATGGCCTGGGTCGCCCCGATCCCGGACGTGGTGCTGGACGCCGTACGAGCGGCCCTTCCAGGGTCGGACCCGGAC
>NZ_JBSGZD010000542.1:0-1792 GCF_053610825.1 Streptomyces sp. NPDC054863
TATCTGACCTGGGGCGAGCCGCCCGCCCAGGTCAAGCAGAAGATCGACTGGATCCGGGGGCTCGCGGAGGAGCGGGGGCGCAAGGTCCGGTTCGGGATCCGGCTGCACACCATTTCGCGCGATGCGGCGCGGGAGGCGTGGGCGACGGCGGACCGGCTGCTGGACGATCTGAGTCCGGACGCGATCGCCACCGCGCAGGAGGCGCTCGGCAGGAGCGAGTCCGTGGGGCAGCAGCGGATGCTGGCGCTGCACGGCGGTTCGCGGAAGGACCTGGAGATCTCGCCGAACCTGTGGGCGGGTGTCGGTCTGGTACGGGGCGGGGCCGGGACCGCACTGGTGGGGAGCCACGCGGACGTCTCGGACCGGATCGAGGAGTACCACGCGCTCGGTGTCGAACACTTCGTGCTGTCCGGGTATCCGCATCTGGAGGAGGCCTACTGGTTCGGGGAGGGGGTACGGCCGGAGCTGGTGCGGCGGAGGCTGGTGGCGGCGCAGGCGTAAGGGTCCCGGCCTGGGAGATCCGGAGCGGTTGCCCCGGGAGGGAAGATCCGCGGCCCGCACCCCGTTAGTAGAAGCATGAACAACATCGGGGTGCGGGATGTGGCCGTCGTCGTCATCGGTGCGGGGCAGGCCGGTCTGTCGGCCGCCTACCATCTGCGCAGGTCAGGGTTGGTGCCCGAGCGGGACTTCGTCGTGCTCGACCACGCTCCGCAGGCGGGCGGCGCGTGGCAGTTCCGCTGGCCCTCGCTGACGTACGGCAAGGTGCACGGCATGCACGCGCTTCCCGGCCTTGAGCTGACGGGCGCCGACCCCCGGCGCCCTTCGTCGGAGGTCGTCCGGGAGTACTTCGCGGAGTACGAGGAGACGTTCGGGCTGCACGTCCACCGGCCGGTGGATGTCACCGCCGTGCGGGAGGGCGAGGACGGACGGCTGCGGATCGAGACCTCGGAGGGGGTGTGGGCCGCGCGGGCGCTGATCAGCGCGACGGGGACCTGGGGCCGGCCGTTCTGGCCGCGCTACCCGGGCCAGGACACCTTCCGCGGGCGGCAGCTGCACACCGCGAACTACCCGGGGCCCGAGGAGTTCGCAGGGCAACGGGTCGTGGTGGTGGGCGGCGGCGCGTCGGGGACCCAGCACCTGATGGAACTCGCGCCGCTCGCCGCGGAGACGACCTGGGTGACGCGGCGGCCCCCGGTGTTCCGGGAGGGCGAGTTCACCGAGGAGTGGGGGCGGGCGGCCGTCGCACGGGTCGAGGAGCGGGTACGGCGCGGCCTGCCGCCGGAGAGCGTGGTGTCGGTGACGGCGCTGCCGGTGACGGAGGCGATCGCGCAGGCGCGGGAGAGCGGGGTGCTGGAGCGGCTGCCGATGTTCGACCGGATCACGGAGGACGGGGTGGCGTGGGACGACGGCCGTTTCGTGGCGGCGGACGTCATCCTCTGGGCGACGGGATTCAGGGCGGCCGTCGACCACTTGGCGCCCCTGCGGCTGAGGGAGGCCGGGGGCGGGATCCGGATGGAGGGGACGCGGGTCGCCCGGGACGAACGCATCCACCTGGTGGGGTACGGGCCGTCGGCGAGCACGATCGGGGCGAACCGGGCGGGGCGGCAGGCGGTGCGGGAGGTCTTGCGGGTGGTGGGGGCGGAGCCGGGGGTGGGGGTTGTGGTGACCGGGTGAGGCATCACCCTGTCCGGGGGGCGGGTGCGCAGGTGCGCAGGTGCGGGGGCAGTGGGTGGTGCGGGTTGCCTGCGGCGCCGGTGGGGGCTTGCGTCCCGGGCTGCGCCCGGTGCACGGC
>NZ_JBSGZD010000543.1:0-1785 GCF_053610825.1 Streptomyces sp. NPDC054863
CCGTACAACTGGCCGCAACCGCTCCGGCAGACCACAGGTCGGACGCGCTGCGCGCCCACCTCTTCCGGAAGATCACCAGTGCCCAGCGGTTCAGGCCCACCCCACCCCGGGAGGACACCACCCCATGAGCTCCGGCCAGAAGACCGTCACCGTCTTCCTCACTCTGATCACAGGGCTGCTGATCGCCATCCTGAGCCTCTGCCAAGGCTGGCCGCTATGGGTGTGGCCGGCAGCCGCCTTCCTGCTGATCGCCATTCCTCTGCTGGTGATCCGCTTGGCCGGGCGCCGCCAGGATCCGTTCCCCGCCGAATTGCGACGTGAACCGGATCTGCCCGTTCCTCCACTGGAGAAGCGCGAGATACGGATCACCGACGTCGTCCTCCCCAGCAGCTACGACGACTACGACTTCCGCTTCTCCGCGACGATCCGCTGGTGCCCCCACTCCGTTCCCGCCGGTGCACCGCCCGTCAACGCGAGCGGTCTCGCCGTCGACGCGGTACTGGCTCGCGCCCGGCAGCTCACCGCCGTGCGCCGGCCGACCCGCACCTCGCTGGTGCAGCACGAACTGGACGGCCACCTGGCGACCATGGACGACGACATGACCGGCCGGGTCGAAGCCATGGCGGTCGACATCTCCCTCACCCTCTCCGACCAGGACCGCGACCGGCTCGCCAAGCTGGCCGCCGTACGCAAGGACGAGGCCGTCTGGGAACACGAGCGCAAGTACGAGCAGAGCCGCCGCGCCTACCTGGGCGACGACGTACTGGCGAACACCGGCAGCGCGGTCGTGTGGTGGCTGCACCGCAACGACGACAAGATCGACCGGACCGTGCAAGACCTCGGGCTACTCGCCCAGCTCACTTCGGCCGTCAACGACACCGACATCGACGACAGGCTGCGTCACCTGGTCCCCCGGCCGCCGGGTGACGACCCGGACGCATCCGGGACGCCCGACGGGATTCGCCCGCCCGACGGCCCGCCCGGCTCCGGGCACGGCTTCACGTACGCTGCCGGGCCGGAGCAGACGCCGGAACACACCGCGGGAGTCGCCCCGGACCCCTCGCCCGAGGAAATGTTCGCCCGGCTGCTGCACACCCTGGGACTGTCGTCGGACTCCTCGGAAGTGCCGCTGCTCGCCGAGCACGTGGCGAACACGGTGGAGCACCTGAACGAGGCGTTCGCCGACGGCATCCGCAACCGCTACGGGTACGTCCCGCCGGCCCGGGAAGACGACGCCACCACGTCGGAGAGGGTCGACGGCGTGGACTCCCCGCTCCCCTTCTGACCACCCCGAAGAAGTTCTGACCACCCCGAAGAAGTCGCCCGAGATCAAAGCGGCAAGCGGCTCACGCCCCGAAGGGCGACTCGTGCCATGGACCGCTCGGCCACACCGGCCCCCGGCAGGGAACCGGCGGCGGGATTCGAACCCGCGAGGGTGTGTTCACCCAGGAAGTATCCGCTCGCCTGCGCACCGGGCTGCCCCCACCCTAGGCCCAAGTCCCGTGCAGGGCACAGCAATTCCGCACCCCGCACGAGCACACGGAAAAACGCGACGGCCCCGTCCCGCCTCAAGCGGTCCGGGGCCGTCGCGCAGCGAAACCCGTGAGCGTGTGCCCGTGAGCATGTGCCCGTGAGCGTGTGTACGCCTTACAGGCCGGCGGCCTTCTTCAGCGCGTCCACGCGGTCCGTGCGCTCCCAGGTGAAGTCGGGCAGCTCGCGGCCGAAGTGGCCGTACGCGGCGGTCTGCGCGTAGATCGGGCGGAGCAGGTCCAGGTCGCGGATGAT
>NZ_JBSGZD010000544.1:0-1777 GCF_053610825.1 Streptomyces sp. NPDC054863
GCATCGTCCGGCCGGCCGCCGACAGCCCGGCGATCAACGCCGGAACGCTCCGGTGGCCGCGCATCACCCACGACATCGACGGGCAGCCGCGCGGCCGGGCCCGGGACGTGGGCGCGGACGAATACTCCCGTCGGGCACCGAGACGCGCTCCGCTGACTCCGGCAGACGTCGGCCCGCAGGCCCGCTGAGCGCACCTGTCCGCACCCGTCCGCACCCCGGAGGGCCAGGACCCAGGATCCGCCGGTACGTTCCCCTCTGCACAGGAGGCACCATGCAACGACGCACGTTCCTCAGAAGCACCGCGGTGGCAGCACTCGTCGCCGTGCCCCTCGTCCCCTCGCTGTCGAGGAGGGCATCGGCGGCCGAACTACCGGTCGCCTCCCTGGCCGAACTCCAGAAAGCGATCAACGGGGCCGCACCCGGGGACCGCATCGTCGTCGCCGACGGCACCTACACCGTGCCGTCGGGGAGCTCGATCAAGATTTCCGGCAAGAACGGGACCAGCGCCGCGCCGATCAGCATCGTCTCCAGGACCGGCGGCGGCGTGGTGCTGCGCGGCCAACAGGGCTTCGTCCTGAGCAATTCGAGCAACATCATCATCAGTGGTTTCTCCTTCCGCCAGAGCACCTCGATGCAGATCCCGGCGAACTGCTCGTCGATCCGGCTGACCCGCAACGACTTCCAGTTCGCGAACAACGGCGACCTGGACTGGGTCGTCGTGCGGGCGGACGACACGAAGATCGACAGGAACCACTTCCACGACAAGACCACCGCCGGCATCTTCATCGTCCTCGACGGCCCCGGCGGCTCCGGCTCGACCGCCATGGCCCGGAACCTGCACATCTTCAGGAACCACTTCTCCGACCACAGCTTCGCCGGGTCCAACGGCGGCGAGCCGATCCGGCTCGGAGTCAGTAGCCGGGCGCTGTCCGGCGCCGAGGCGAAGGTGGAGTACAACCTGTTCGAGCGCTGCAACGGCGACCCCGAGACCATCTCGGTGAAGTCCTCGAACAACATCGTCCGGTACAACACCATCCGTAACAGCCTCGGCGGGATCGTGCTGCGACACGGCAACCGCAACCGGGTGGAGGGCAACTACCTGCTCGACGGCAAAGCCGGCATACGCCTTTACGGAAACGACCACCTTATCGTCAACAACTACCTCAGCGGCCTGTCGGGCGATGCTCTGGTGATCGGCAGCGGATCCACGCGCGACCACAACTCGGGTGAGACGGAGACCGAGAGACGGGGGAACGACGCGTGCGACCGCGCGGTGATCGTGCACAACTCCCTGGTGAACAACGCTAAAACGCTCGTGGGCGAGAACCGGAAGTACGAGCCGCGGGACGTGGTCGTCGCCGACAACCTGCTGGTCGGCAACTCCGGCAGCCTCGTCGCGATGGGAGCCACCACCCGCTTCACCTGGCAGACCAACATGGTGTGGGGCAGTGCCACCCACGGCAACATCCCCTCCGGCGGCTTCACCCGGGCCGATCCCCGGCTCGTCCGGGGCCAGGACGGTGTCCTGCGGCTGTCGGCGGGAAGCCCGGCGATCGGCGCCGCCACGCTGGGCAGCGCGGCCGTGGCCGATGACATCGACGGGGACAAGCGCGGCAGCGCGCGCGACATCGGCGCCGATGAGTACGCGACAACTCCCGCTCTCCGGCGCCCGCTTACCGCCGCGGACGTGAGCCCGAACGCCGCATGAACGGCATCCGGGGACGGGGCACGGGTGACCCGACCCGCCCGCCCCGTCCCCGGGTGGAGCACCCAAGAG
>NZ_JBSGZD010000545.1:0-1731 GCF_053610825.1 Streptomyces sp. NPDC054863
CGTCGGCGACGGCCGGGCGGACGTCGGCCCCGGCCGGGCGGACGTCGGCCCCGACCGGGCGGACGTCGGCGACGGCCGACTGGATGTCAGCCCCGGCCGGCCGCCGCACGGCGGCGCACCACCAGGACGGCGCCGACCGCACCCGCCGCGAGCAGCGCGGTGCCGCCCGCGACCTCGGTGGTTCCGACGGAGCCCTGGGAACCGCCCGCCCCGGCGCGCACCGGACCCGTGACCGCCGGATCCGTGGAGTTGCAGAAGCGCTGGGCGGTGGACGCGGTCATGTTGGCCTCGTCCTCGGCGTTCTTCCTGTCCTCCGCCGACGCGTTCGGGTCCTTGCTGACCGTGTCGAAGTTCCGCTGCGCGATCTCCGCGTCGTCCAGCGCCCGCTGGCAGCTCTGCGACACGGCCTGCGCGTGCGGGGCGGACAGAGCCAGCGCGCCGCCGGCGAGCGCGAGGCCCGTGAGGGTACGCAGGGAACGTATGGAACGCGTGGAACGCATGGGCAAACCTCCGTCGAGCGCGCGGCCTCGTTGCTCCGTTGCCCCGAGTCACTGCTGTGCGGGAACCGCGCCTCTATCACCACTAGTGCGACGTGCGGTCCGTCCTGTACCGCGGACACGCCGGAGTTCCCCCGTCCGGCCCAGGAGGCCGCGAGCCCGGCCCGTCGCGGGATCGTCACCCGTCCGGCGGAGTCCTGGCGGTGGCCGCAGGCGCGCGCGGCGGAGCGCTGATAGGCACGACTCAGAGAAGTAACGAGGAGAAGCAACGCGGAGAACCAACGCGTCGACGGAAGGTCTGATCGTGCTCTCAGCCCAGATTCCAGCCCAGCTCGCACTCCCTGCGGACACCGCGCTCGCGGTGGAGTTCCAGCAGGGGATCTCCGACGCCTGGTCCAAGGTCGCCCAGTTCGTACCGAAGCTCGCCGGTTTCCTGGTGATCCTCGTGATCGGCTGGTTCGTCTCGAAGCTGATCGCCAGGGTGCTCGACAAGGTACTGCGCAAGGTCGGCTTCGAGCGGCTCAGTGAACGGGCCGGGTCCGCCAAGATCTTCGACAACTCCAAGTACGACGCGACCTCACTGGTGTGCAAGGTCGTGTACTACGCGCTGCTGCTGGTCACCCTCCAGCTCGCGTTCGGCGTGTTCGGGCCCAACCCGGTCAGCGGTCTGATCGACGGCATCGTCGCCTGGCTGCCGAGGGCACTGATCGCCCTGGTCCTGGTCGTGGTGGCCATGGCCATCGCCAACGCCGTGCGCGGCATCGTCTCCGGCGTCCTGTCGGCGGCCTCGTACGGGCCGATGGTGGCCAGGATCGTGTGGGCGGTCATCGTCGCGCTCGGTGTGATCGCGGCCCTCGGCCAGGTCGGCATCGCGACCACCGTGACCCAGCCCGTCCTGATCGCCGCGCTGGCGGCCGTCGCGGGCATCCTGATCGTGGGTGTCGGCGGGGCGATGATCCAGCCGATGCGCGGACGCATCGAGCGCTGGATGGACACGGCGGAGGCCGAGACCGGCCGGATGCGGGCCCAGCAGCCCGCCGCCGACGCGTCCCACGAAGGCGCCTACCGTGCGGGCCGCGAGGACGCGCTGCACCACCAGCCCGTCGTGAACCCGGAGCGCGTCGACCCCATGTGACGCCGCAGGACCCGTCGGCCCCGCCCGCGCCGGCCCACCCCCCGCCCGCCCCCCCGACGCGGGGGCGCCCGAACACGCCGCCCACCGCAGTCAGACGGC
>NZ_JBSGZD010000546.1:0-1724 GCF_053610825.1 Streptomyces sp. NPDC054863
CGCCCCTTCAGGCGCCTATGCTGCCTGCAACGAGGCAGTCGAAAAATAGACGATGCAGTAGGAGAGCCGGCGTGAGCTTGAGGATCGTTGTCTGTGTGAAGTACGTGCCCGACGCCACCGGCGACCGGCACTTCGCCGATGACCTGACGGTCGACCGCGACGATGTCGACGGTCTGCTGTCGGAGCTCGACGAGTACGCCGTCGAGCAGGCGCTGCAGATCGCCGACGAGGCCGACGACGCGGAGATCACCGTCCTGACGGTCGGTCCCGAGGATGCCAAGGACGCGCTCCGCAAGGCGCTGTCGATGGGCGCCGACAAGGCCGTCCACGTCGAGGACGACGACCTGCACGGCAGTGACGTCATGGCGACGTCGCTGGTGCTTGCCAAGGCCGTCGAGAAGACCGGTTACGACCTGGTCATCACCGGCATGGCGTCGACCGACGGCACCATGGGTGTCCTGCCGGCGATCCTGGCCGAGCGCCTGGGCGTCCCGCAGGTCACGCTGCTCTCCGAGGTCAAGGTCGAGGACGGTGTCGTCAAGGGCCGCCGCGACGGCGACTCGGCGACCGAGCAGCTGGAGGCCTCCCTCCCGGCGCTCGTGTCGGTGACGGACCAGTCGGGCGAGGCCCGCTACCCGTCCTTCAAGGGCATCATGGCCGCCAAGAAGAAGCCGGTGGAGTCCCTGGACCTGGACGACCTGGACCTGGACGCCGAAGAGGTCGGCCTCGAAGGCTCCTGGACCAAGGTCGACTCCGCGGACAAGCGCCCGGAGCGCACCGCGGGCACGATCGTCAAGGACGAGGGCGAGGGCGGCAAGCAGCTCGCCGAGTTCCTGGCCGGACAGAAGTTCATCTAGTCCGGACCGGACTTCCCCTTCCCCGTTTCTTCGCACTCGCAGGAGAGCAATCCCATGGCTGAAGTTCTCGTCTACGTCGACCACGTGGACGGTGCCGTCCGCAAGCCCACCCTGGAGCTGCTGACGCTCGCCCGCCGCATCGGCGAGCCCGTCGCGGTCTTCCTCGGCGCCGGTGGCGACGCCGCCGCGGCCGTGCTCGGCGAGCACGGCGCGACCCGCGTACTGACCGCGGACGCCCCGGAGTTCGGCGACGACCTCGTCGTCCCGAAGGTGGACGCCCTGCAGGCCGCGTACGACGCCGTCTCCCCGGCCGCCGTGCTGGTCCCGTCCTCCGCCGAGGGCAAGGAGATCGCGGCCCGCCTCGCGGTCCGCATCGGCTCCGGCATCATCACCGACGCCGTCGACGTGGAGGCCGGCGACGAGGGTCCGGTGGCCACGCAGGCCGCGTTCGCCGCCTCGTACACCACCAGGTCCCGCGTCTCCAAGGGCACCCCGGTCATCACCGTCAAGCCGAACTCGGCCCCGGTCGAGGCCGCCCCGGCCGCCGGCGCCGTCGAGGCGCTGAGCGTCTCCTTCTCCGAGGCCGCCACCGGCACCAAGGTCGTCTCGCGCACCCCGCGCGAGTCCACCGGCCGTCCCGAGCTGACCGAGGCCGCGATCGTGGTCTCCGGCGGGCGCGGCGTCAACGGCGCCGAGAACTTCTCGGTCATCGAGAAGCTCGCCGACAGCCTCGGTGCCGCGGTCGGCGCCTCCCGCGCCGCCGTCGACGCCGGCTGGTACCCGCACACCAACCAGGTCGGCCAGACCGGCAAGTCCGTCTCGCCGCAGCTGTACATCGCCTCCGGCATCTCCGGTGCGATCCAGCAC
>NZ_JBSGZD010000547.1:0-1722 GCF_053610825.1 Streptomyces sp. NPDC054863
CTGCCGCCGCTCGACGACGGGCACGGACCGGGACGTGCGGTCCGCTGCGCCGGCCGCGCCACGAGGCTGCCGGTCTCCGGGTGCGCCGGTCGCCGCGCGGAGCCGACGCCCGTCGGACGGTACGGGGGAGGGGGCCGGGACCCGCTCCGGAGCGGGTCCCGCAGGGGCGGCCGTCAGACGGTCGTGATCGCGGTGCGAGTGGGCCAGTTCGACCCGGGAGGAGAGGGACAGCTTCCGGAAGATCTGCCGCAGGTGGTAGTTGACCGTGTAGGGGGACAGGAACATCCGGTCGGCGGTCTCCCGGTTCGTCAGGCCCTGGGCGACCAGGTCGGCGACCGCGCGCTCGGAGTCGGTGAGGCTGGCCCAGCCGGTCGCGGGGCGATCGGCGTAGGTCCAGTGCCGGCGGCGCACACCGAGCCCCCGCAGCGTGCTGCGCATGCGGGCCGCGTCCGGGGTGCTGCAGAAGGCGTCGTACGAGTCCAGGGCGGCCAGGAAGCGCTTGACGGCACGGGCGCGGCTCTTGTCGTCGCCGTCCTTGTCTTCGCTGTTCCTGAGCAGCAGCAGCCCCAGGTCCTCCTCGGCGCGGCCCCGTGCCCAGGTGTCGCCGTGGCCGCCGGCCGCCCGGCCCAGGAGCTCGGCCGACTCCTTCAGGACGCCTTCGGCGTGTGCGGTCGCGGACGACTCCGGGTCCACCGCCCGGGTGCGGGCCGCGACCGCCTCGGCCAGCTCCCGCTGCCCGCCGTCCAGCGCGAGCCGTACCAGCCACGCGGGCGTGGCGGGCCCCGACAGCAGCAGCGACAGGGGTACGAGGCGGGTGGGCGCGGAGTCCTCGGCGTGAGGCTCACCCTCGGACGCGGCGGGCAGCGCACCGGGGCGGCCGGTGTGCGCGGGATGTTCCGCCACGGCGAGTTCGTGCAGCAGCCGCAGCGCCTCCTGCGGGCCGCCGTCCGCCTCGGTGACCCGCAGGACCGCGCGCAGGGCCCGCCCCGTGGCGTGTCCGAACCGGTCCTCCGCGAGCAGGGCCAGCAGGCGTGCGACGGTGGGCCGCGCCTGGCGCGTCCTGCCGCGGCGCAGTGCGCACTCGGCCCGCACGCTCAGCGCGAGGACGGTGTCCGTGCGGGCCCGGTCCTCGTCCGGCTCGTCGAGGACCTCGTCGGCGAGCCGCTCCGCCTCGTCCACCTCGCCGCGCTCCAGCGCCAGCGCCGCCAGCGGCGCGCGGCAGCCCGGCGGCGCGTGCCCCGCACCGGTCCGCAGGACGTCCCCGGCGTGTTCGGGCGTACCGAGGTCGAGCAGCATGGTGGCCAAGGCCGCGCGCGCGTCCCAGTGGGGAGCGGACGGCTGCGGGGCGCCGCCGCCGAGTCCCGGGGCGGCGCGGAGTTCTCCGACGGCGTCCGCGGGCCGCCCGTCGTGCCAGTGCGCACCGGCCCGCACCAGCCGGGCCACGGCCTGCGCGTGCACGGCGGCCTGGGCGGGCGCCTGCCGGGCCTGCCGGGCCAGGGCGTCGGCGGCGGACCGCGCGTGGTCGGGCCGGGAAGCGCGGCTGTCCGCGCGGACCTGTACGGCCAGGGCGCGCAGAGCGGCCTCGGGCGGGGCGGTCGGATCCGCGAGCACCGCGTCCGCACGGTCGCGGGCGGCCAGGGGGGCGCCGGTGATCAGTTCGATCTCGGCGAGGTGTGCCAGGAGTTCGGCCGCGGTCCCGGGCCGGCCGCCGCCGTCCAGCGC
>NZ_JBSGZD010000548.1:0-1628 GCF_053610825.1 Streptomyces sp. NPDC054863
GCGGTGGGTTCCGCCGGGACGACCGCCCCAGCAGCGGCCCGCGTCGGGACGACCGCCCCAGCGGCGACCGTGGCGGCTTCCGCCGTGATGACCGTGGTGGTCGTCCGGCCGGCGGTGGCTTCGAGCGCCGCGACGACCGTCGTGATGACCGGGGCGGCGACCGCGGTGGGTTCCAGGGTCGTGATGACCGTGGTGGCCGTCCGGCAGGTGGCGGTTTCGAGCGTCGTGACGACAACCGCGGCGGCGGGTTCCGGCGGGACGAGCGGCCGACCGGTGGCGATCGTGGCGGCTTCCGTCGCGACGAGCGGCCGAGCGGTGACCGTGGTGGCTTCGAGCGTCGTGATGACCGCGGTGGCGACCGTGGGGGCTTCCGTGGGCGTGATGACCGTGGTGGTCGTCCGGCCGGTGGTGGCTTCGAGCGGCGTGACGACAACCGCGGCGGGGGCGACCGCGGTGGGTTCCGCCGGGACGACCGCCCCAGCAGCGGCCCGCGTCGGGACGACCGCCCCAGCGGCGACCGTGGCGGCTTCCGCCGTGATGACCGTCCGACCGGTGGCGACCGTGGCGGTTTCCGTCGGGACGACCGGCCCACTGGTGGCGACCGCGGTGGCTTCCGCGGGCGTGACGACCGGGGCGGCGACCGCGGTGGATACCGTGGCTCGCGCGACGAGCGGGGCGGCGACCGTGACGGGTTCCGTGGGCGTGACGACCGCGACCGGGAGCCGATCAAGCGGCTGCCGATTCCGGACGACGTCACGGGGCGCGAGATCGACCCGGACGTACGCCAGGAGCTGATGAGCCTGCCGAAGACGCTGGCCGAGGACGTCGCCAGGAACCTGGTGATGGTGGCCAAGCTGATCGACGACGAGCCCGAGGAGGCGTACGAGTACTCGCGTATCGCGCTGCGTCTCGCCTCGCGAGTGGCGGCCGTCCGTGAGGCCGCGGGCTTCGCCGCGTACGCGACGCAGCGGTACACCGAGGCGCTCGCCGAGTTCCGTGCGACGCGTCGGATGACCGGGACCGTCGAGCTGTGGCCCGTCATGGCGGACTGCGAGCGTGGTCTCGGCCGTCCCGAGCGGGCGATGGCCATGGCCGGCGAGCCCGAGGTGCAGAAGCTGGACAAGGCAGGTCAGGTCGAGATGCGGCTGGTCGCGGCCGGTGCGCGGCGTGACATGGGGCAGATCGACGCCGCCATCGTGACGCTGCAGGGTCCCGAGCTCGGGTCCAGCTCCGTACAGCCCTGGACGGCTCGGCTGCGGTACGCGTACGCCGACGCTCTGCTGACGGCGGAGCGCAAGGACGAGGCGCGCGAGTGGTTCGCCAAGGCGGTCGAGGCGGACAAGGACGGCAGCACCGACGCCTCCGACCGGCTCGCCGAGCTGGACGGTGTCGAGTTCGTCGACGCGCTCGTCGAGGACGAGGGTGACGAGAGCGACGAGGTTTCTTCCGTGGAAGAGGCCCCGTTCGAAGAGCCTGCGGTCGTAGAGGTGGCGGTGGCGGAAGCCGCGGCCGAGATTCCGGCCGAGGACGAGGTCGACGCCGAGGACGAGGTTCCGGCTGAGGCCGGTGCCGAGGTTCCGGTCGAGGCCGAGCGTGAGGCCGACAAGGGCTGAGTGTGGTGAAGAGGG
>NZ_JBSGZD010000549.1:0-1625 GCF_053610825.1 Streptomyces sp. NPDC054863
CCCTCCTCGCGTGCGTACGCCTCCTCGCGTGCGTACGCCGTCGAGACGCACGGCCCGTGGCGCCCCCGACCGGGACCTGACCGGACCTGTTCCGGTCCGCCGCCCGCGCACCCTCGGCCTGGGGCGGTATTGCGCCTAGCCTGGCCCCATGCCGATCCGAGCCGTCGTCTGGGACATCGACGACACCCTCTTCGACTACGCCTCCGCCGACATCACCGGCATGCGCTCCCACTTCGCGGCCGAGGGCCTGCCCGTCGGGTACGACACCGCCGAGCAGGCCCTGGACCGCTGGCGGGAGCTGACGAAGCTGCACTGGGGGCGCTTCGCCGCGGGGGAGTGCACCTTCGAGGAGCAGCGGCTGGACCGCATCACCGGCTTCCTCGGGGCACCCCTCAGCGCCGGGGAGGCCGACGACTGGTTTGCCCGGCACGTGGTGCACTTCGAGGCCGCCTGGACGCTCTTCCCGGACACGGTGCCGGTCCTGGACGCCCTGGCCGACGGCTACCGGCACGCGGTGCTCTCCAACTCCAGCATGCTCAACCAGGAGCGGAAGCTGAAGACCCTGGGGCTCTGGGACCGCTTCGAGACGGTGCTGTGCGCCGCCGAGCTCGGGGTGGCCAAGCCCGCCGCCGAGGCGTTCCACGCCGCCTGCGACGCCCTTGCACTCCCTCCGCAGGAGGTCGCGTACATCGGGGACGAGCCGGACATCGACGCCCGTGGAGCCGTGGCCGCCGGGCTGTCCGGGATCTGGCTGGACCGCTCGGGGGAGGGCGGGCGACCGGATCTGGTCTCCGTGTCCGGACTCGATCAGGTCCCTGAGCTGCTGCGCTGCAATACCCGTTTTGGAGCCCCGGACACCTTCGGGTAATGTTCTTTCTGCGCCGCCCGAGAGGGCCGAAAGGTCCGGCCGGGAAGCGCAAGCCGAACAAAGACCCCCGATCAGGGGGTTGCGTTTTGGTGGGCTATGGTGTAATTGGCAACACTACGGTTTCTGGTACCGTCATTCTAGGTTCGAGTCCTGGTAGCCCAGCTCGCAAGAGTTGTTGAAGTCACGCAAGTGAAGTACATGCAGCTCTGCTAGGGCCCCCGTTGTGTAGCGGCCTAGCACGCCGCCCTCTCAAGGCGGTAGCGCCGGTTCGAATCCGGTCGGGGGTACAGATCCTATCTTTCCGACACCTTCAGGTCGCTCCTGGATGTATCGCTGAAACACCATGCGACTAACGTCGCGTGGGAGGATCGCTAGGGCCCCCGTTGTGTAGCGGCCTAGCACGCCGCCCTCTCAAGGCGGTAGCGCCGGTTCGAATCCGGTCGGGGGTACTGGTAGCAATCAATTCAAAATGGTTGAAACCACCATGGGCTATGGTGTAATTGGCAACACTACGGTTTCTGGTACCGTCATTCTAGGTTCGAGTCCTGGTAGCCCAGCGCAGTAACCAGCAACAAAGAGGCCCCCGTTGTGTAGCGGCCTAGCACGCCGCCCTCTCAAGGCGGTAGCGCCGGTTCGAATCCGGTCGGGGGTACAGCAGCAGGAAGCCCTTCGCATCATCGATGCGGAGGGCTTCTTCGTGTAACCGTACGCCCGTGTGCAGTACGCCAGTTGTACGCCGGAGCCCCGAACTCCCGCG
>NZ_JBSGZD010000550.1:0-1623 GCF_053610825.1 Streptomyces sp. NPDC054863
CCGCCGAGAAGGGCGGCCGTCAGGCCGCCCTCACGCACGCCCTGCGTGAAGCGGTACGCGAGGGCAGGCTCGCCCCCGGCACCCGGCTGCCGCCGTACCGCTCGCTCGCCGCCGACCTCGGCATCGCCCGCAACACCGCCGCCTCCGCGTACGCCGAACTCGTCGCCGAGGGCTGGCTCACCGCCCGCCAGGGCTCCGGCACCCGGGTCGCCGCACGCGCGACCCCGCCCCTGCCCGCCGACGCACCGCAGCGCAAGCAGCCGCCCGGCCCCGCGCACGACCTGCGGCAGGGGCAGCCCGACGCTGCCTCCTTCCCCCGCACCGCCTGGCTCGCCGCCGCCCGCCGCGCACTGACCGCCGCCCCCAGTGAAGCCTTCGGCCCGGGCGACCCCCGAGGCCGCATCGAGCTGCGCCGCGCCCTCGCCGAGTACCTCTCCCGCGTCCGGGGCGTCCGCACGACCCCCGGCCGCATCGTCGTCTGTTCCGGCTTCGCGCACGCGCTGAGGCTGCTCTACGGAGGCGTGGGCGGCCGGACGCGCGGGCTGCTGCACGGCCCCCTCGCCGTCGAGTCGTACGGCCTGGCCTTCCACCGCGATCTGCTGGACGCGGCGGGAGTGCGCACCGTACCCCTGTCGATCGACGAATACGGGGCGAACACAGGGGAGTTGGGGAATCTCAAGGGTCTCAAGGGGGCGCTTCTCACCCCCGCCCACCAGTTTCCCACCGGCGGCCCGCTGCACTCCGCGCGCCGGGCGGCAGCGGTCGACTGGGCGCGCACCCACGACGCGCTGCTCCTGGAGGACGACTACGACGGCGAGTTCCGCTACGACCGCGAACCGGTGGGCGCGGTACAGGGGTTGGACCCCGAACGCGTCGTCTACCTCGGTTCGGTGAGCAAGAGCCTCTCCCCGGCCGTCCGGCTCGGCTGGATGGTGCTGCCCGACCACCTGGTCGATCCCGTGCTGGCCGTGAAGGGGCAGCGGGAGGCGTGGGCAAGCGCCCTGGACCAGCTCACCCTCGCCGATCTGATCGCCTCCGGCCACTACGACCGGCACGTGCGCCGGATGCGCCAGCGCTACCGCGCCCGCCGCGACCAGCTCTCCGACGCCCTCGCCGCGCACGCCCCGCACCTCGGCGTCACCGGTGTCGCGGCCGGCCTGCACGCCGTTCTCAGCCTCCCCGCGGGGACCGAGGCCGCCACCCTCCGGGCAGCCGCCCGGCAGGGCCTGGCACTCGACGGGCTCACCGGCTTCCGGCATCCCGACGCCACCGCGCCTGCCGCGGAAGGGCTGGTCGTGGGGTATGCGACGCCGCCCGATCATGCGTATGGGGCGGCTCTGGAGGCGCTGTGTGGGGTGCTTCCGGCGGAGGTGCCTTAGGTCCTGCGGGGTGGGGAGGGGTGGGGCCGGTGGGGGTTGTGCGGGTGTGTTGTGGCTGGTCGCGCCCACGCGGCGGAGCCGCATGTTCAGTACAGTCCCGCGCCCCTTGAAGCCTGCCCCTGAGCCTCCTGACGCCGCTGTCCACCCACGTGCTGCCCCTCACACGAAAGAGGGCCCTCAGGCCGGTGTGAACCGGCCTGTGGGCCCGCTTCGTACGTGCGGGGCCCGCGACGGCAGCTGTGCT
>NZ_JBSGZD010000551.1:0-1616 GCF_053610825.1 Streptomyces sp. NPDC054863
GGCTACGACAACGGCATCAACGTCTTCGCGGGCGGCGACTTCCGGGTGCGCGGCAAGGCTGCCGAGGCGGAGGGGCGGGTCGTCGTGCTCGGCTCGTTCGACATGAAGAAGGCGCCAGACGGCAGCCAGATCTACAACGTGGGCGTCGCGGGCGTCGGTTCCCGCGTCCCGCCGCCGGTCGGCGCCGATTACCTCACCACCGGCGGCGCCGTCACCATCGCCGCCGGTCAGCGTCTCGTCGCGGAGGACGGAGTGGTCCGGCACGCCGGTCCGCTGACCGGCACGGTCGACGGCACCAAGACCCTCGACCCCGCCGCGGCCGTTCCTTACCTCGGGCTGCGCCAGGAACTGTCCGACGCGAGCCAGTGCTACGCCGACGGGGACACCGGTACGCGTCCGGCCACCGGCACCGCCGACAACCAGGGCGGCCAGACCGTCTTCACCGGCGACGGCACCTCCGCCCTCCAGGTCTTCAACGTCGACTTCGACCTCACGTCGGCCAACGGCGGCCAGCAGGGCATCGTCTTCCGCGGCATCCCGGCCGGGGCGACCGTCCTGGTCAACGTCCTCGGCGCGAACCGCACCATCAACACGTACAGCGGCGGCATCGACGACAGCACCGACGCGCTGAACGGGATCCGCGACAGGCTGCTGTGGAACTTCCCCGACGCCACGGCCGTGGACCTCAAGGGCACCGGCCAGTTCCAGGGCAGCGTGCTCATCGGCAACCAGACCTCGGAGACGTCCGTGTCGCTGCCGGGCGTCAACGGGCGCTTCTTCACCACCGGTTCGCTCACCCACCAGAGCTCGGCGTCCGGCGGCGGCGGGCAGGAGTTCCACGCGTACCCCTTCAACGGCGACCTGCCCGGCTGCGGCGATCCCGCACCGCTGGAGGGCGAGCTCAAGGTCGTCAAGCAGGACGCGGCCACCGGCGCGGCACTGGCCGGATCCGTCTTCCAGCTCTGGCGCGAGACCAACGGCGTCCCCGGTCTCCAGACCTCGGGCACGAGCCCCGACCGGCGCGAAGGCACGGCGTGCACCACGGACGCGCAGGGCGTGTGCCGCAGGACGGCGGAGGTCGGCCACTCCTACTACTGGCAGGAGACCAAGGCCCCCGCGGGGTACGACCTCCCGGACCCCAACGTCTCCGGACCGTTCAGTCTCACCACCCCGCTCCCCCGGCCGGGCGTCACCACGGTCGTACGCAACAAGAAGTCGCAGCGCCCCGAGGTCACCGGACGGCTCCACGTGCGCAAGGTCGACGCGCGCACCGGACGCGGGCTGGCCCGCGCCGTCGTCGAACTCTGGCGGGAGAACGGCCGCAGGGCGGGCCTCCAGACCTCGGGCCCGGACCGCGACCAGCAGGTCGGCCCTGGCTGCGCCACCGACGGCCGGGGCCGCTGCGACTTCGACCGGCTGCCCCTCGGCTCGTACTACGTACGGGAGACCGTCGCCCCCGAGGGCTACCGGCTGCCGCGCAACCCGGTCTCGGGACCGCACGCCGTGACGGGCGCGAACGCGGCCAAGGGCGTCGTCGTACGGATGACCAACGAGGCGGAGCCCAGGCCCAAGCCGAAGGGCTGACCGCACCGGCCGTGCGGTAACCCCACGCGGCC
>NZ_JBSGZD010000552.1:0-1586 GCF_053610825.1 Streptomyces sp. NPDC054863
GATGCGCGCCCACGACGGACGGTGCGGTGGATCGGCCGCCCTGCTCGGGCGCCTGGAGGCCGTGCTCGGGCCTGCGGCGGGGCTGCCGGGGCTGCTGTACCCGCGTACGGACCGGCCCGCCGTCCTCGCCTCGTTCGCCCCGGAGGTGGCCGCGTGCGCATCCGGGGACCCGGTGGCGGAGGGCATCCTGCGGGAGGCCGCCCGGCACATCGCGGACACGGCGGCAGCGGTGTGCCCGCGGCCTGTCGATCCGGGTGAGCCGAAGGGGACGGGCACGGCGGGCACGGCGGGCGCAGCGGGCGCGGCGGGCGCGGCGGGCGAGACCGGCATGGCGCCCCGGGTCTGCGAGACGACCCCGGCCTGCGAGGTGGCACTCACCGGCGGGCTGCTGAAGCTGGGCGAGCCCCTCCTCGTACCGCTGTACGAAGCGCTCGCGCAGGAGCTGCCGCACGCCAGGCCGGTGCCCGCGGCGGGGGATCCGCTCGACGGGGCGCTGGAGATCGCCTCGGCGCTCGCGACCCATAGCCTGGCATTTCCGTATGACCCGTACATGCTTCACGTATCGGGACATCAAACCCGTTGATTTGCCGCGCATTCACCGTCATCCACCGTCATGCCCTGGATAAAACGGGACAGATACCGCTCGAATACACCCTCCCCGAACAGCCGCACCCGCAAAGCCAGTAGCATGCGGCGCCATGAGCTCCCCCACTGGGCCCGCCTCCGGCCTGCCTGTACGAATGCCTCGACCCCGCCAGCCCGGACGCCATCGCCGTCCGGAGCCCGTGGCGGCTCCCGAGGGCGCGCCCGCACTTGTTCTCGCCGTTCCCGGCGAGCCGTCCACCGCCACGCGCAGCCTGGCGGAAGAACTTCTGAGCATCGCCCGTTCCGAGCTGCCGGGCCTCGACGCCCGCATCGGATACCTCGACGGTGACGACCAGAGCGAGTACCCGACGCTGGACGCCGTGCTCTCGCACGCCGCCGCCGAGCGCACCGCCCGCTACGAGCTGGCCCTGGCCGTCGGCCGCGAGGTGTCGCCGCCCGAGGGCCCCGTCGCCGTCGTCGTGCCGCTGCTGGCCGGGCCCGAGGCCTCCACGATGCGCCGCATACGGCAGACGCTCGTGGACAGCCACGCAGCCGCCGAGTTGACCGACGTGCTCGGCCCGCACCCGCTGCTCGCGGAAGCCCTGCACGTACGCCTCTCGGAGGCCGGTCTGTCGCGCGCCGACCGCGCCAGGCTGTTCACGGTCGCCACGGCGGCCGACGGCATCGTGCTGGCCACGGTCGGCGGCGAGGAGGCCGTTCAGGCGGCCGGGATCACCGGCATGCTGCTGGCCGCGCGCCTCGCGGTGCCGGTGATGGCCGCCGCGCTCGACGAGGAGGGTTCGATCGCCTCGATCGCCGAGCAGCTCCGCGGTTCGGGCTCCGCGAACCTGGCGCTCGCGCCGTACCTGATCGGCCCGGAGGTCGCCTCCGACCTGCTGGAGACGGCCGCGAAGGAGGCGGGCTGCGCGTTCGCCGAGCCGCTCGGCGCGTACCCGGCGATCGGCAAGCTGGTGCTGTCGCAGTACACGACGGCGCTGGGC
>NZ_JBSGZD010000553.1:0-1569 GCF_053610825.1 Streptomyces sp. NPDC054863
GGGGTGCACCGGACGGTCCCGGTGCACCCCTCCCGCTCACTCCTTCACGCGATCGGTCACGCGCTCGGTCACGCGCTCGGTTCTCTCGCTCACTGAGCGGGCCACGGCACCTGGGCCGACTTGTAGTAGTCGATGCCCAGCGCGTCGAAGCGCGGGCCCTGCGCCGCCAGGCGCAGCTTGTAGGTGTTCCAGTCGTGCGTGGACCTCGGCGACCAGCCCAGCTCGGCGATGCCGGGCAGCCGCGGGTAGGCCATGAACTCCAGCTGGTCGCTGGTGGCCAGCGTCTCGGTCCACAGCGGCGCCTCGACGCCGAGCACCGAGGACTCCGGTGCGCCCGCCAGATAGCTGCCCGGGTCCCAGTCGTAGGAGCGCTGCACCTCGACGTAGCCCGCCCAGGCCAGGCCCAGCTTGGTGTCCTTGTTGTACTTCATGTCGAGGTAGCTGCGGTCGGCCGGGGAGAGCACCAGCTTGGTGCCGCCCTTCGCGGCGTCGACGACGGTCTGCCGCTCGGCGGCACCGGTCGCGTCGTACCCCCAGTACTGGACCACCTTGCCCTTGGCCTGCTTCGCGCCGACCAGCTGGTGCCAGCCCATGATCTTCTTGCCGTACTTGCCGACCACGTCCTGCGCATGGTTCATGATCTTGACGAAGTCCGCGTGGCTGGTCGAGTGGGCCTCGTCGCCGCCGATGTTGAGGTACTTGCCCGGGGTGAGCTGCGCGATCTCCCGCAGTACGTCGTCGATGAACTTGTACGTGATGTCCTTGCTCGCGCACAGGCTGCTGAAGCCGACCTCGGTGCCGGTGTAGAGGGGCGGCGCGACGCCGTTGCAGTTGAGTTCGGCGTAGCTGGCGAGGGCCGCGTTGGTGTGGCCCGGCATGTCGATCTCGGGCACGACCTCCATCCTGCGGGAGGCCGCGTACTTCACCAGGTCCTTGTACTGGGCCTTGGTGTAGTAGCCACCGGGGCCGCCGCCGACCTGGGTGGAGCCGCCGTACGTGGCGAGCTTCGGCCAGGAGTCGATGGCGATGCGCCAGCCCTGGTCCTCGCTGAGGTGCATGTGCAGCTTGTTCATCTTGTAGAGCGCGGCCTGGTCGATGTAGCGCTTGACCTGGTCCACGGAGAGGAAGTGCCGCCCGACGTCGAGCATGATGCCCCGGTAGCCGAAGCGCGGGACGTCCTTGATGGTGCCGCCCGCGACCTGCCAGGGGCCGGCCTGCTTCGTCGTCCTCTCGACGGCGGCGGGCAGCTGCTGGCGCAGCGTCTGGATGCCGTGGAAGAGTCCGGCGGCCTTGCGGGCGGTGATGGTCACGCTGCTGCGGCCGGAATCCAGCCGGTAGCCCTCGTCGCCGAGCGAGGAGTCGGACGAGAGCTTGAGCCGGATGCCGTCCCGGCCCTCGCGCGAGGTGACCGGCAGCTGGTAGCCGGTGGACGGGCGCAGCACCTTCGCCAGGGCGTCGCCGACGTTCTTGGCGTCCGCCGAGTGGCCGACCCTGATCCGGGTCCCGGAGTCGATCGTGTAGGCCGATCCGCCCGCCTTGACCGAGGCGGGGGCCGGGACGACCTGGCCC
>NZ_JBSGZD010000555.1:0-1549 GCF_053610825.1 Streptomyces sp. NPDC054863
GCTTCTTCGCGTGCGCCGCTTCCCCGCGGTCAGCCGGTGAAGAGCTGGGTGGCCTTGCGGATGAGTTCGTACAGGCCGTAGGCGAACGGCAGCAGGACCCACAGCCAGACGGTGGCGGCGAGGGCCCGGTGGTTACGGCTGCGGGGCTGCATGGGCGGGGGTTCCTTCCGCGGAGGGCTGTGGCTTCGGCTGCGGCTCGTGGAAGCGCGGGTGGACGGGACGTACGAGCTCGTTGGCGGCGAAGCCCACCAGGAGCAGGCCGATCATGATGTACATCGAGGTCGTGTACAGGCCGGGGCCGCTGTGGCCCGCCTGTTCCTGGGTGTCCGCGACGCGGTTGACGATCAGCGGGCCGAGGACACCTGCCGTGGACCAGGCGGTGAGCAGGCGGCCGTGGATCGCACCGACCTGGTAGGTGCCGAAGAGGTCCCCCAGGTACGCGGGGATCGTGGCGAAGCCGCCGCCGTAGAAGGACAGGATCACCAGCGCGCAGACGATGAAGAGGGGCTTGGAGTCGTTGCCGAAGTGGGCGATGGCGAGGTACATCAGCGCGCCGGCACCGAGGTAGACCCGGTACATGGACTTGCGGCCGATGAGGTCGGAGGTGGAGGCCCAGAGGATGCGGCCGGTCATGTTCGCGAGGGAGAGGAGGGCGACGAAGCCGGCTGCGGCGGAGGCCGAGACGGGGGTGGGGGTGCTCGCGAAGTAGTCCTTGATCATGGGGGCGGCTTTTTCGAGGATGCCGATGCCGGCGGTGACGTTCAGACAGAGGACCACCCACAGGCACCAGAACTGCGGGGTGCGCAGGGCGTTGCGGGCCGAGACGTCGGCGGTGGTGACCAGGGTGCGGAGCTTGGTGCTGGGCTGCCATCCCTCCGGTTTCCAGCCCGGGGGCGGGACGCGGACCAGCAGGACGCCGAGCGACATGAAAACGGCGTAGGCGAGGCCCATCACGAGGAAGGTGGTGGCTATGCCGGAGCTGCCGTCCTGCTTGTCGCCGCCGAAGGATTCGAGCAGTTGGGACGACCAGGGCGAGGCGATGAGGGCGCCGCCGCCGAAGCCCATGATGGCGATGCCGGTGGCCATGCCCGGCTTGTCGGGGAACCACTTCATGAGGGTGGAGACCGGGGAGATGTATCCGATGCCCAGGCCGATGCCGCCGACGAAGCCGTAGCCGAAGACGATCAGCCAGTACTGCTGGGTGGCGGCGCCGAGGGCGGCGATCAGGAAGCCGGAGGAGAAGCAGACGAGGGAGACGAACATGGCCCAGCGGGGGCCGTTGCGCTCGACGAGCGTGCCGCCGAACCCGGCGGACAGGCCGAGCATGACGATGCCCAGCTGGAAGGGGAGGGCGCTCTGGGTGCCGGAGAGGTGGAGCGACGATTCGAGCGGCGGCTTGAACACGCTCCAGGCGTAGGCCTGGCCGATGGAGAGGTGGACGGAGAGGGCGGCGGGCGGCACCAGCCAGCGGCTCCGGCCGGGCGGGGCGACGGTCCGGGACCTGTCGAGGAAGGTCATGAGGCCGAACCCTAGGGAGGGAACGGGGGGT
>NZ_JBSGZD010000556.1:0-1534 GCF_053610825.1 Streptomyces sp. NPDC054863
GATCAGGCCCGCGACCCGTTCCGCGTCCGCCTTCGACCAGGCGCCCTCGGCCACCCAGCCGCCGAGCACCCGGCCGAGCGCCTCGCGGAACACCTGGGCCCCCACCACGTGCAGTTCCGGCAGCCCGCGCGCGCCGCTGGAGAAGAGCAGCTTGCCGAACGGCGCCAGCTCCAGCGTCTCCGCGAGCACGGCCGCCGCCCGCGCCCCCGTGTGCGCGGGCGCGGGTCCCAGGTCCGCGTAGACGTGCGGGAAGAGGCCCGCGAGATGGGCCGCGTGCCGGTGGTAGGGATAGCCGTGCAGCAGCACCAGATCCGTGCCGAGCCCCGCGCTCGCCGCCGCGAACTCCGTGAGCCGCTCCGGGTCCCCCGCCACGTGCAGCTGGAGCGGCAGCCCGCAGCCGACCGCGTTCCACAGCAGGTGCCGCAGCAGTACGGGGTCGGTCAGCCGGCCGCCCGCCCGGCGCCCCGCCAGCCACCGCCCGGCCGCCCCGCGCACCTCGCCGGGACCCGGCGGATACGGCGCGAGGGCGAGTCCGTGCCGTACCCCCGCCACCGAGGTGAAGGCCGCCGCGGACTTCGTCGCCGCGTGCATGGCCTCGCCCAGGTTGGCGAGGAAGCCCTCCGCCGTTCCCGAGGTGTCGGCGATCTGCTCCGCGAGCAGTTCCAGCCGTACGATCTCGTGCGCCTCGGCATCGGCCGCCGATGCCAGCTCGGCGGGGCAGGTCAGGTCGCCGGGCAGCCCGGTGTCCACCAGGTACGTCGAGATCCCGGCGCCCCTCAGCAGCCGCCGCCCCGACTCCAGTACGCCCAGCTCACGGCGCCTGGCCAGATAGCGGGCGGGCGTGCAGTGCGGCTCCAGGCCGAGGAGGGGCGGACACCAGCGGCGCACCGCGAAACCGGTCTGGGTGTCGAAGAAGGTGGTGCCGGCGGCGGGCGGCGCGGGCGTGCGCCCGAGGTGGGCCTCGAAGGTGCCGAGACCCAGCTCGGTGCGGAGCACCCCGTGGCAGTACTGGTCCACCAGGGACGACGGGGTCGTGATCAAGGGGGCTCCCGGGGTGGACGGAACTCTTCCACAGGGCCTAACGGGTGAGGCCCTCCCCCGGGTACTCCCTCCGGGGCCCTAGGAAGGCTTGTTCGCCGGGCCGCCGATCTGGATTCCGGCCATCCGCTTCCACTCGTAAGGACCGGTCTCGACCTTGGCCGCGAAGTCGCCGTCGAAGTCCTCGTGGACGGTGATCCCGGCCTTCTCGGTGGCCGCCTTCGCCACGTCGTACGTCGGGGCCACCAGGTCGCCCCAGGCGCCGTCGTCGCCCACCAGGACGATGCGGGTGCCCCGCTGCCCGATGTACGCGAGCTGTCCCTCGGCGCCGCCGTGCTGCCCGGCGAAGGCGCCGATCTGCTTGGCGAGCTTGGCGGTCCTGCGCTCGGCCGACTTGCTGGGGGCCTGCACGGCCTGCTCTGCCTGCTTGGTGTCTGCCATGAGCAGGATGCTACCGACGAGTAGCGAAACTGGCGACGGGCGGGACACGTGGCCT
>NZ_JBSGZD010000557.1:0-1529 GCF_053610825.1 Streptomyces sp. NPDC054863
TAGGTAAGCGATGGGGTGACGCAGGAAGGTAGTCCAGCCCGGGCGGTGGTAGTCCCGGGGTAAGGGTGTAGGCCGTGTGATAGGCAAATCCGTCACACATTAAGGCTGAGACCTGATGCCGAGCCGATTGTGGTGAAGTGGATGATCCTATGCTGTCGAGAAAAGCCTCTAGCGAGTTTCATGGCGGCCCGTACCCTAAACCGACTCAGGTGGTCAGGTAGAGAATACCGAGGCGTTCGGGTGAACTATGGTTAAGGAACTCGGCAAAATGCCCCCGTAACTTCGGGAGAAGGGGGGCCATCACCGGTGATTGAATTTACTTCATGAGCTGGGGGTGGCCGCAGAGACCAGCGAGAAGCGACTGTTTACTAAAAACACAGGTCCGTGCGAAGCCGTAAGGCGATGTATACGGACTGACGCCTGCCCGGTGCTGGAACGTTAAGGGGACCGGTTAGTCATGATTCGTCATGGCGAAGCTGAGAACTTAAGCGCCAGTAAACGGCGGTGGTAACTATAACCATCCTAAGGTAGCGAAATTCCTTGTCGGGTAAGTTCCGACCTGCACGAATGGCGTAACGACTTCTCGACTGTCTCAACCATAGGCCCGGTGAAATTGCACTACGAGTAAAGATGCTCGTTTCGCGCAGAAGGACGGAAAGACCCCGGGACCTTTACTACAGTTTGATATTGGTGTTCGGTTCGGCTTGTGTAGGATAGGTGGGAGACTTTGAAGCTGTGACGCCAGTCATGGTGGAGTCGCCGTTGAAATACCACTCTGGTCGTGCTGGATGTCTAACCTAGGTCCGTGATCCGGATCAGGGACAGTGTCTGATGGGTAGTTTAACTGGGGCGGTTGCCTCCTAAAGAGTAACGGAGGCGCCCAAAGGTTCCCTCAGCCTGGTTGGCAATCAGGTGTTGAGTGTAAGTGCACAAGGGAGCTTGACTGTGAGACCGACGGGTCGAGCAGGGACGAAAGTCGGGACTAGTGATCCGGCAGTGGCTTGTGGAAGCGCTGTCGCTCAACGGATAAAAGGTACCCCGGGGATAACAGGCTGATCTTCCCCAAGAGTCCATATCGACGGGATGGTTTGGCACCTCGATGTCGGCTCGTCGCATCCTGGGGCTGGAGTCGGTCCCAAGGGTTGGGCTGTTCGCCCATTAAAGCGGTACGCGAGCTGGGTTTAGAACGTCGTGAGACAGTTCGGTCCCTATCCTCTGTGCGCGTAGGAATATTGAGAAGGGCTGTCCCTAGTACGAGAGGACCGGGACGGACGAACCTCTGGTGTGCCAGTTGTCCTGCCAAGGGCATGGCTGGTTGGCTACGTTCGGAAAGGATAACCGCTGAAAGCATCTAAGCGGGAAGCCTGCTTCGAGATGAGTATTCCCACCCCCTTCGAGGGGTTAAGGCTCCCAGTAGACGACTGGGTTGATAGGCCAGATGTGGAAGCCCGGTAACGGGTGGAGCTGACTGGTACTAATAGGCCGAGGGCTTGTCCTCAGTTGCTCGCGTCCACTGTGTTAGTTCTGAA
>NZ_JBSGZD010000558.1:0-1491 GCF_053610825.1 Streptomyces sp. NPDC054863
CCCCGGGAGTCGTCCCGGCCGCCCTGCGGGGCGTCCCGCGCCGTCTTCGCCAGGAGGCGTTTGATCTCCGCGGGGGGCAGGTCCGGGTGGGCGGCCCGGACCAGGGCCACCGCGCCCGACGCGAAGGCCGCCGCCGCGCTCGTGCCCCAGCCCTCGTAGTAGCTGCGGTCGGGGTCCGCGATCACGATGTCGTCGCCGGGCGCGGCCACGGTCGCGTACCACCGCCGGGTGGAGAAGGAGGCGTGCGTGCCGGCCTCGTCGACGGCCGTCACCGCGATGACGCCGGGGTAGGCGGCCGGGTAGGAGATGTGGTCGCCCTTCTCGCCGCCGTTGCCCGCGGAGGCGACGACGACGACGCCCTTGCCCAGTGCGTACTGGACGGCCGCGTCCTCCTCGGCCTCCGGGTGCGCGGACTCGCTGTCGTCGCCGAGCGAGAGGTTGATGACGTCGGCGCCCTGGTCGACGGCCCAGCGGATGCCCTTGGCGAGGGCGTTGCCGCGGGACTCGCGGGCCTTGTCGCGGGCCGGGTCGCCGCCTTCGAGGATGACCCTGACCGGCAGGATCTTCGCCTCGGGGGCGATGCCGAGCACGCCGTCACCGCGGCCCGGGCCGTGTCCGTGGCCCGCGATGATGGACGCCATCGCGGTGCCGTGCCTGGCCCACGAGCGGTCGCCGCTCCGCGCGCCGAAGCCGACGAGGTCGTTGCCCTTCAGTACGTTGCCGCGCAGGTCGGGGTGGCGGTCGTCGACGCCGGTGTCGAGGACGGCGACCGTCATTCCCGCGCCCTTGGTGGTACGCCACGCCTCCTGCGTGTGCAGGGCGGCCAGGCCCCACTGCTTGTCGCGGATGGTGTCCGCGTGCGCGGCGGGGACCGGCAGGACGACGAGCGCGGCGACGGTGAGGGCGGACGCCGTGGCGGTGGTGGCAGCGGTCGCGGTACGCCTTCGGGGGCCCCGGCGGCGGGCGCCCGCTCGGCGGGGGGTCGGTCGTCGGGGGGTCATCCGGGTTGCTCCGTGGCCGAGTTGACGGTTTTGCGCAGCCCGCGCTCGACACGGTCCGCGATGCCCTTGGCCTCGTGCGCGAGGCCCGACTGGGCGGGGGTGGAGGTCGCGCCCGCGGCGGTGGCGAGCGTGGCGGGCTGGGGCCCTGTGACGGTGCGTCCGTCGGCGAAGCCGGATACCGCGTACACGACGACGGGCACGTCCCTGAGGACACTGATCGACCAGCTGGCCCGCTGCCCGTCGCCGAATCCGGCGGCGACGGTGCCGGGCACCGGGAACGTACGCGGCATCAGATCGGCGCGCTCCGCCAGCTTTTCGCGGGCGAAGCGGGCGCGCAGGGCGTTCGTCGCGCTCTCGTCGGCCTGGGTGAAGACCATGCCGACGGTGGTGACGCTGCTGGTGGTGGCGTCGGTGTAGGTGGCGCGCAGCAGGCGGGCGCAGCCGACGGGGCCGAGGGCCTTGAGGAGGAGCGGGTCCAGGGCGTTCGTAC
>NZ_JBSGZD010000559.1:0-1477 GCF_053610825.1 Streptomyces sp. NPDC054863
GTTCCGGCCCGGATATCACTCCCGGCCCGCTTCCCCCTGTGGCGGCTGGGCCGGGGCGGCGGCCGTCGGTGGCGAGCCCGACGCCGCTGCCGTCGACGGGGGCGGGGTGGGCGCCACGTCCAGCGCCGTCGCCCCGTGCGGTTTCGGCGCGGCCTTCAGCGCGTTCTCCCTGGAGTACGCGCGAAGGTAGCCGATCGCCGTATTGAGGACCGCCACTATCGGGACCGCGACGACCGCGCCGCCGATGCCGGCGACGAGGCCGCCCGCCGCGACCGACAGGACGACGGCGAGCGGGTGCACCCGTACGGCACGGCCCAGGATGAACGGCTGCAGGATGTGGCCCTCGATCTGCTGCACGGCGAGGACGACGATCAGCACCATGAGGGCGATGAAGGGGCCCTTGACGACGATCGCGACGACGACGGCGAGGGCTCCGGAGATCACCGCGCCGACCAGCGGGATGAAGGCGAACAGGAAGATCAGGACGGCGAGCGGCACCGCCATCGGCACGTTCAGGAAGTACAGGCCGAGTCCGATGAAGACGGCGTCGATCATGGCCACTATCACCGTGCCCCGCACATAGGCGGTGAGCGTGCGCCAGGCGCGCGGCCCCGCACCCGCCATGCCGGGGCGGGCCTGCGCGGGCACCAGCTTGAGCGTCCACTCCCAGACCTTCTTGCCGTCGTACAGCAGGAAGAGGGTGGAGAACATCGCGAGGAGCATCCCGGTCATCATCTCGACGATGACGGTGACGCCCTGGAGTCCGGCGGAGGTGATCTCCTGGACGTTGGTGCCGATCGCGTCGCTGAGGTTCTTCGAGATGTCGTTGATCTGCTGCTCGGTGACGTGGAACGGGCTGTTGAGCAGCCAGTGCCGCAGGTCCTGGATGCCCTGCTGGACCTGCTTGGAGAGGTCCTCCGCGTTGTCCATGATCTGCCAGACCACGAACCACCCGACCAGCCCCATGATCACGAAGCCGAGCACGGCGGTGAGCGCGGTGGCCAGCCCGCGCGGCAGACCCTTCTTCCTCAGCCACGCCACCGTGGGCTGGAGCAGCGCGGTGACGAGCAGCGCGCCCATGAAGGCGAACGCGACCAGCTGCACCTGGCTGATGATCTGGCCGAGCACCCAGATGGTGCCCGCCAGTACGAGCAGCCGCCAGCCCGCCTCGGCGGCGACCCGCATCCCCCACGGCAGGGCGGCGACGGGGTCGGGCCTGGCGGCCACGGCGGGCGCGTAGTCCGGGGGCGGGGGGACGTGGTCGGGCACGTCGGGTCCGGGGGCGGCTGCGGCGTCGGGATCGGCCGCGGCTTCCGCACGCCGCTCTTCCATGCGCTCTCCCACGTGGGTCAGCCGGGCCCCGAGCCCGCCGAGCCAGCCTGGTGTCTTCGACATGATGCTTCCTCTTCCCCCCACGGCGCCCCCCGGCGATTTCAACGACCTGACCGTACACGTGCGGAGCCCCCCACCGTAGGAC
>NZ_JBSGZD010000560.1:0-1454 GCF_053610825.1 Streptomyces sp. NPDC054863
CCAAGGACTGGACGGGCAGCCGACTGCTTGCCCCCAAGGCGGCGAAGTCCGCCAAGCACTACCAGCCGGAGACACCCCATCACCCAGTACGCGGACCCCCGCCGACCCAGGTCGGCGGGGGTCCCTTGCGTACGCTGGCACCACCCGAACAGCCCAACGAAGGGAAGCTCATCCCCATGGCGACCGACACGACGACCGGCACGGCGATCGGTGCGGGCACCGCGGCCCCGGACTTCGCGCTCAAGGACAACCACGGCCGCACCGTGCGCCTGTCCGACTTCAAGGGCGAGAAGAACGTCGTGCTGCTCTTCTACCCCTTCGCCTTCACCGGCGTCTGCACCGGCGAGCTGTGCGCCCTGCGCGACGAGCTCCCGAAGTTCCAGAACGACGACGTGCAGCTCCTCGCGGTTTCCAGCGACTCCATGCACACCCTGCGCGTCTTCGGTGAGCAGGAGGGCCTGGAGTACCCGCTGCTGTCCGATTTCTGGCCGCACGGCAACGTCTCGCGCGCCTACGGCGTCTTCGACGAGGAGAAGGGCTGCGCGGTGCGCGGCACTTTCATCATCGACAAGGAGGGCACGGTCCGCTGGACCGTCGTCAACGGCCTCCCCGACGCGCGTGATCTGAACGACTACGTCAAGGCCCTCGACACGCTCTGATCCGCACGGGAGCCTTGAGTGCCGAAATCCGGGACCCGATCCGGGTACCTGAGGAATTCGGGACTTAAGTCCTGCCGTGCCGGGAACCGGTCACTAGGATCAAACCGTTGATCCGATGCCAGCTGTACTACGGGGGCAGGGCTTCTCCTGAGCCCCTCGACATTTTGGAGGACTCGTGGGAGTCAGCCTCAGCAAGGGCGGAAACGTCTCGCTGTCCAAGGCCGCCCCGAACCTGACGGCGGTCATCGTCGGTCTGGGCTGGGACGCGCGCACCACCACCGGTGGTGACTTCGACCTCGACGCCAGCGCCCTGCTGACGAACGACGCGGGCAAGGTCGCCAACGACTCGAACTTCGTCTTCTTCAACAACCTCAAGAGCCCCGACGGCTCCGTCGAGCACACCGGTGACAACCTCACCGGTGAGGGCGAGGGCGACGACGAGGTCATCAAGGTGAATCTGGCCGGTGTCCCGGCCGATGTCGCCAAGATCGTCTTCCCGGTCTCGATCTACGAGGCCGAGTCCCGCCAGCAGAGCTTCGGCCAGGTCCGCAACGCGTACATCCGCGTCGTGAACCAGGCGGACGGCAATGAGCTCGCCCGCTACGACCTCAGCGAGGACGCCTCGACGGAGACCGCCATGGTCTTCGGCGAGCTCTACCGCAACGGTGCGGAGTGGAAGTTCCGTGCCATCGGCCAGGGTTACGCCTCGGGACTGCGCGGCATCGCGCAGGACTTCGGCGTCAACGTCTGAGCCAGGCACACACCGCATTCGTCCGGCGCCGCACTCCTCTGTGC
>NZ_JBSGZD010000561.1:0-1446 GCF_053610825.1 Streptomyces sp. NPDC054863
CTTCCGTCATGTCCGGGTTTGTGTGCGATGGCGCACGTTGTGGGCGCGGAGGAGAACCAAGTGGGCGAAAGTTGCCTCTCTCTGTGCGCCCGCCCCGGGCCCAGTCGAACGGAGTTCACATGAGTCACATTGGCGGCGCCGCCCCGCGCCGGCGGCGGAGGTCCCGCATATGGCTGGTGCTGCTGGTCGTGGTCAGCGTGCTGTTCGGCGTCGGTATCGGGGTGGCGGGCTCCTGGGCGTACCGCACCGGCTGGTTCGAACAGGGCGAGCCGGTCACCTTCGACACGGGGGGCGGGCCGATGGGTACGGACCCCGGGAAGGACTCCGGTGCGAAGAACGCAGAGCCGGGCCGGCCCCCCTCGGAAGCCGCCGCCAAGACGCTCCTGCCGACCGGTCCGAAGGCCGAGTTCACCACCCAGAACTCGATATCCGACGGCACCAAGATCGCGGTGACGACCCTGGCCGGGAAGAAGTCCGGGTTCACCGGCAAGGTCTGGGTGTGGGCGCCCAAGGAGTACTTCGACCCCAAGTACGCGCAGAGCGGCTTCCCGGTGCTGATCGCGCTGCCCGGCGGCAACGGCTACCCCAACAACTACTGGATGGGCACCGACCTCAAGCTCCAGAGCTCCATCGCCGCCTGGTCGAAGGAGAAGAAGAGCCTCCCCTTCGTCGTGGTGATGCCGGTGCTGAACCCGGACGCCAAGTACTACTACGACGGCAGTGACATTCCCGGGCAGCCCAGGATGGGCACCTGGATGACCGAGGACGTCCCCGATTTCGTACGGGCCAACTTCCGCACCTTCAAGTCCCGTGACGGTTGGGCGTTCATGGGCTCCTCGTCCGGTGCCTTCGTCGGGCTGAAGTCGGTGCTGAAGCACCCGGACAGGTTCAAGGCCGTCATCGCCTCGGGCCCCGACACCGTCCCGGACTCCCCGCTCTGGAAGGGCCACGAGGCCGAGCGCGCCGCCAACGCCCCGGAGAAGCTGGCCGCCGCACTGTCCAAGCAGCCCTCCGCACCGGACAAGGACGTCTATCTGGCCTTCCAGGTCGGGACCAGGGAGTCGGGCGTCGAGAACGTCCGCCGCTTCACCGAGAAGTACGGAAAGGGCCGGGTCAAGACCCGGCTGAACGTCATCAAGAACGGCAGCCACAACGCCAAGACCTATGTGGGCAGCATGGCCGAGGGCTCGATCCAGTGGCTCAGCGAGCACATGCAGGGCCCGATCGCGGGGCCGTGAGGCCCGGACCGGGGCCGCTACGCCGTCACTTCGGCGGACCGGGGCCGCTACGCCGTCACCTCGGCGGACCGGGGCCGCTACGCCGTCACATCGGCATCGGGGCGACCGTCACCAGGTACGTCCCGTAGCCCATCGAGAGCCCGGCCAGGGCGGCGGTCACCACGACCGCCGCCCGCGGCCGGGCGTTCGCCCTGGCGCAGGCGAGCGG
>NZ_JBSGZD010000562.1:0-1412 GCF_053610825.1 Streptomyces sp. NPDC054863
GTCCAGGGCCTGCGCCGCCAGCGCCTTCACCAGCAGCGGGGTGACCAGCTCGCGCTGCCACTGCCTCGCTCCGTACGCGGCCAGCGTCTCGGCCACCTTCTCCGCGGTCACGGGCTTCGGCGGCTCCCAGCACACCCGCCGCACCGTGTCCGGGGTGATCAGGTTCTCCTGCGGCATGTTGATCTCCTCGGCCTTCGCCGAGACGGCCGCCCGCGCTGCGGCCAGCCTGGCCGCCGCCGCCGGGTCCTTGTCGGCCCAGGAGCGGGGCGGCGGAGGGCCCGCGACCGCCTGCCCGGGCTGCGGAAGCTCGATGTCCGGCAGCGCCTTGGCCCGGTCGATCGCCGCCTGCCACTGTTCCAGCTGACGGCGCCCGACCCGGTGCCCGAAGCCGGGCAGCGCGGCCAGCACGGTCGCGTTCAGCGGCACCGCGAGGGACGCCTCGACGATGGCGGCGTCGCTCAGGACCTTGCCGGGCGACACGTCGCGGCGCTGCGCGATGGCGTCCCTGGCGGTCCACAGCTCCCGGACGACCGCGAGCCTGCGACGGCCGCGCACCTTGTGCATCCCGGACGTACGCCGCCAGGGGTCCTTGCGCGGCGGCGCGGGCGGGGCCTCGGCGATCGCGCGGAACTCCTGCAGCGCCCAGTCGAGCTTGCCCTGCCGGTCCAGCTCCTTCTCCAGCGCGTCCCGCAGGTCCACGAGCAGCTCGACGTCGAGCGCCGCGTACCGCAGCCAGGGCTCGGGGAGCGGGCGGGTGGACCAGTCGACGGCGGAGTGCCCCTTCTCCAGGGCGTACCCGAGGAGGTTCTCGACGATGGCGCCGAGGCCGACGCGCGGGATGCCCGCGAGGCGTCCGGCCAGCTCCGTGTCGAAGATCCGGGTGGGGATCATGCCTATTTCACGCAGACAGGGGAGGTCCTGGGTGGCCGCGTGCAGCACCCACTCCGCGTCCGCGATCGCCTCGCCGAGGCCGGAGAGGTCGGGGCAGCCGACCGGGTCGATCATCGCGCTGCCGGCGCCCTCACGGCGCAGCTGTACGAGATAGGCCTTCTGTCCGTACCGGTAGCCGGACGCGCGCTCGGCGTCGACGGCCACGGGGCCGGTTCCGGCGGCGAATGCCGCGATCACTTCGTCGAGGGCCTCCTGCGTCGCCACGACGGGCGGAATGCCCTCGCGTGGCTCCAACAGCGGGATCGGCGCCGGTTCGACGTCGTCCGGGGGGCCGCCCCCGGTGGTTCGCAGGTCTGCTTCTGCTGCGGTCTCTTGGGCGTCGGTCACCTGTCAAGGGTATCTGTGTATGACAGGGGCCCGACGACGGAGCGCAAGATCGGGCACCGGGCGGGGCCCCGGGCCCGGGCCGGTAGCGGGTACGGGGCGGGCACAGGACTGCGGTCCGGCGGTGATCGTTCGAC
>NZ_JBSGZD010000563.1:0-1404 GCF_053610825.1 Streptomyces sp. NPDC054863
GGGGGGGTGCCCCTATGACTTTGGTCAAGGGGTTGGGGCGGGTTGGGGGTCGTAGAAGGTGCCGTCGCGGAGCATGGCGAACAGGACGTCGGCCCGGCGGCGGGCGAGGCAGAGCAGAGCCTGGGTGTGGTGCTTTCCCTGGGCGATCTTCTTGTCGTAGTAGGTCCGTGAGACGGGGTCGCCCAGTGAGGCGAAGGCAGAGAGGAAGAAGGCCCGTTTGAGCTGCTTGTTTCCCCTGCGGGAGGGTTGTTCGCCGCGGATGGAGGAGCCTGAGTTCCTGGTCGCGGGGGCGAGTCCGGCGTAGGCGGCGAGGTGGGCGGCGGTGGCGAAGGTGCTGCCGTCGCCGATCTCGATGAGGATGCGGGCTCCGGTCCTGACGCCGATGCCGGGCATGGACGTCAGGACTTTCGAAAGAGGGTGGGCCTCCAGCAGTTCTTCGATCCGGGTGGCGAGGAGTTTTCGCTGGTCGAGGACGGCTTTGAGGGAGCCGGCCAGGCTGGGGACGATCAGTGCGGCGGCGTCGGTGCCCGGGACGACGACGGTCTGTTCGTCGAGTGCGGTGAAGACGTCGGTGACGAGCCGCTCGGCCATCCTGGGCGCCTTGGGGCGAATCAGGCTGACCAGACGGCGGCGTCCGGCCTTCTTCAACTCGGCTGGTGAGCCGTGCTGTTGGAGCATCAGTAGCACGGCCGGGTGCTGGATGCGCGGGCCCAGGACGCGTTCCAGCGAGGGGTGGATCTGGGTGAGGAGGCCGTGCAGCCGGTTGGCGATGCGGGTGGCTTCGCCGGTCAGGTCGTCGTCGAAGCCGACGATCATCTCCAGCTCGGCGATCGTCTCGTCTTCGAGCTCGATGGACCGCAGGGTGTGGGGCATCGAGCGGGCGGCGTCCGCGATGATGAACGCGTCCCTCGCGTCGGTTTTGGCCTCGCCGGGATAGAGATCGGCGATCCGCCGCATCGTTAATCCGGGCAGGTAGGCGACCTTGCAGCCCACGTCGCGGGCCACGGCCAGCGGCAGGGCGCCGATCGAGGCGGGCTGGTCGACGACGACCAGGACGGTGCCGTGCTTGGCCGTCAGCTTGTCGAAGAGCTCGCGGAGTTTGGGTTCGGTGTTGGGCAGCCGCTTGTCGAAGACCTTCTTCCCGGCCGGGTTCACCGCGGTGGCGTGGTGTTCGCCTTTGCCGACGTCCAGGCCGAGATAGACGTCGATGTCGCCGGTGTCGATCACGTGCAACCTCCGGTTGTGCTCATCCGGCCTCGAAGCCACGGCACCGATCGCCACATCCACATTACGAAGAGCCTCCCGACCTGCGAAGAAGTCGGAGGTCATGCCCCTAATCAGCGGTCAGTCAGTGCCTCCGGGACCGGTGACACCACCCCCCGGATCATGGTCAACAAGGGGGGG
>NZ_JBSGZD010000564.1:0-1377 GCF_053610825.1 Streptomyces sp. NPDC054863
TCGTCGTACTGGCAACTGCTGACTGCCCCGACTGCTGACTACTCTTCGTCGAGCGCGGCCATGACCTTGTCGCTGACGTCGAAGTTGGCGAAGACGTTCTGCACGTCGTCGCTGTCCTCCAGTGCGTCGATCAGCTTGAAGATCTTGCGCGCGCCCTCTTCTTCGAGCTCGACCTGCATGGTCGGCACGAAGTTGGCGTCCGCCGAGTCGTAGTCGACGCCCGCCGACTGGAGCGCGGTGCGGACCGCGACCAGGTCGGTGGCCTCGCTGATCACCTCGAAGGTGTCGCCGAGGTCGTTGACCTCTTCGGCACCCGCGTCGAGCACCGCGCCCAGCACGTCGTCCTCGGAGAGCTCGCCCTTGGGGACGATGACGACGCCCTTGCGGTGGAAGAGGTACGAGACGGAACCCGGGTCGGCCATGGAGCCGCCGTTGCGGGTCATGGCGACGCGCACGTCGGAGGCGGCACGGTTGCGGTTGTCGGTGAGGCACTCGATGAGCACCGCGACACCGTTCGGGCCGTAACCCTCGTACATGATCGTCTCGTAGTCGGCGCCGCCCGCCTCAAGGCCACCGCCGCGCTTGACCGCGGAGTCGATGTTCTTGTTGGGGACGGAGCTCTTCTTCGCCTTCTGGATGGCGTCGACCAGCGTGGGGTTGCCCTCGGGGTCGATGCCGCCCGTGCGGGCCGCGACTTCGATGTTCTTGATCAGCTTCGCGAAGAGCTTGCCGCGCTTGGCGTCAATCACGGCCTTCTTGTGCTTCGTCGTAGCCCATTTAGAGTGGCCGGACATCTGCCTGTCTCCTTCGCGTAACCAATTCTGCTGCGTTCGGCAGAGATCCTACCGGGATCTGCTCAGGTGGCTGCGCTCAGGAGGCAGCGCGCACCATGTCCACGAACATCGCGTGCATCCGGTGGTCGCCGGTGAGCTCCGGATGGAACGACGTGGCGAGCGCGTTCTTCTGCCGTACGGCCACGATGTGACCGCCGTGCTCGGCGAGCACCTCGACCTCCGCGCCCACCGACTCCACCCACGGCGCGCGGATGAAGACGCCCTCGACGGGGCCGTCCTCGACGCCCGTGACGTCGACGGTGGTCTCGAAGGACTCGTTCTGACGTCCGAAGGCGTTGCGGCGCACGATCATGTCGATGCCGCCCAGGGTCTCCTGGCCGGAGCGCGGGTCGAGGATCTTGTCCGCGAGCAGGATCATGCCGGCGCAGGTGCCGTACACGGGCATGCCGTCGGCGATGCGGGCGCGCAGCGGCTCCAGCAGGCCGAAGAGCGTCGCCAGCTTGGAGATGGTGGTGGACTCGCCGCCGGGAATGACGAGCCCGTCGACCTCGGCGAGCTCCTCGGGGCGCCGGATCTCCCTGGC
>NZ_JBSGZD010000565.1:0-1358 GCF_053610825.1 Streptomyces sp. NPDC054863
GCCCGATGCGGCGTCCTGGCCGGCCTGCGGGTCGGAGGGCAGGTCAGACACCGTCCGGTCCGGGCGCGGTGTCGGGCTCCCGGTCGGGGTCCGGCGGCGGGGGCAGGGGCGGGGCCGTCGTCGGGCAGCCGGGGGGAACGGCGCCGGGGACGGCGGCGCCCGGGGAGAGGCTGGGGCAGGGAGTGGTGGGCGGGGGCGCGATGCTGCTGCTGGTGTCGGGAGCGGTGCTCTCGGAGGTGGCGCCTTCGGAGGTGGCGCTCTCGGGAGAGTCCTGCGACGGGTCCTGGCCCTCGGAGGGGTCCTGCGAAGGGTCCCGGCCCTCGGAGGGGTCCGTCGCCGGGTCGGACGTGTCCGTGGCGGGGTCACTGGGCTCGGTGCTGCCGGGTGTCGTCCCGCCGTCGGTGTCCTGCTGCTGGTCGCCGTCGCCGTCGGGGGGCGTGTCCGTCGCGCCGCGGTGCAGGTCGTCGGGGCCGGGCGGGGGCGGCAGCTCGTCGTCGGGGTCCGGGGTCCTGTCGTTGTCGCCGTCGGAGCCGGTCTCGCGCTCGATCCAGGTGTTGTTGACGATGTTGACGATGGTCAGGTTGTTGATCACGACCGGGGCGGGGGTGACCACGACGACCTCGGTCGGCCGGTAGCCCGTCCAGGGCTGTCCCCGGTGGGACACGGCGCCCCGGACGACGGTCGGCGGCAGCAGCGGGTTGCCGCAGGCGCAGCGCACCCTCGGCATTCCGTTGGCGTCGACCATGACGGCGGTGCCCGCCTGGAGGACGGACTGGTAGGAAGTGGAGGAGCCGTTGCTGAAGCCGTGGTTGGTGACCCGGGTGTCGACGCGCAGGACCACGGGGGTCAGGCCGCGCAGGAAGCCCGCGATCGAGGCCGGGTCGATGCGTTCGGCGTCGGCGAAGGCGCGCGCCTTGGCCCGGTCGGCGTCGCTCCCCGTGAGGTAGCGGATCTGCTGCTCGACGTCGCAGCTGGAGAGGGACTGCGTGCCGCCGTACAGGCCGGGGGTGCCGCCGGAGATCCGGTGCGCGGTGCGGGCGGCGGCGCTCGCGGTCCCGGCGGGCGTGGCCGCCGTCGTGGAAGGCAGTGGCGCGCTGGTCTTCGCGGTCGACTGTGTGAACGGATCGGGGCCCTGTGCAGCGACCGGCTGGAGGAGTACGTCCTGGTCACCGGCCGACGTGGTGTCGCCGGGCCCGGTGTCACCGCTGGCGCAGCCCGTGGCCAGGAGCCCCAGGAACACGGCCGACACCGCTGCCACGCGTGCGTGGCGGCGCGTGGATGAGTGCACGCGGCTCTCCCGTCCTCGTTCTCAACAGCTTCGTCACTTCAGACGATTCACCGCATTTACCCCTCTATGT
>NZ_JBSGZD010000566.1:0-1333 GCF_053610825.1 Streptomyces sp. NPDC054863
TCCGAACCCGGAAGCTAAGCCTTACAGCGCCGATGGTACTGCAGGGGGGACCCTGTGGGAGAGTAGGACGCCGCCGAACAATCATTGATAACGGGGAAGCCCCGCACCAGGGAACTGGTGCGGGGCTTTTCTGCGTTTACGGGCCGTTTTCATCGCGTTGCTTGGGGTGGGCGGCGAAGAAGTCCCACATGAGGTCGGTGGCGTTGACGCCGGCTTCCTCGTCGGCCATGGCGACCCCTGAGGCGCCCGGCCAGGCATGGCCCATCTCCGGGATGCTGTAGGTGATGACCTCCGACTTGTTCTGACACTTCGCAGCGGTCCTCGTGATCGCGTTCTTGAGTTTCAGCGGCGGGGCCGGCTTGCAACTCAGGCGTTCCTGCCAGGACTTGATGCCCGCCTCTGCCAACTGCACGACCCGGTCCTGGCCGCCGACGAACGTCATGACCGAGACCGGGGACTTGGGGACGTAGGCGTGGTCGGAAGGGCCGTCACCAGAGAAGGCACCGCTGACCGGGGCCACCGCGGCGAAGACGTCGTGGGCCTCGACGGCGAGCTTGAAGGACATGTCGGCGCCGTTGGAGATGCCCGTGGCGTAGACGCGGTCGGGATCGGCGTTCCAGGTGGTGGTGAGGCGTTTGACCATGGCTCGGATGAAGCCGACGTCGTCCTCGGTACCGCAGCAGGTCAGCGCGTTGTAGCCGCTGTTGAGCCCGTCCGGGTAGGCGACGAGGAAGTTCTTGGTGTCGGCCTTCTTGCTGAGGCCGCTCAGGGCGGCGATCTTGCCGCCGTCGCCCGGGAACATGTGCATGGCCACCACGAGGGGCAGCCGCTTCGCAGGGGAGTAGCCGGGAGGCGCGTGCACCCGGTAGTCGCGCTGTTTGCCCTTCCAGGTCATGGTGACCCGTTGGTCGCCCGCGCGCGGGACTTCGGGCTGTGGTGCCGGTGCCGACGCCGACGGCTGCTTGTCTGGAGGCGGCCTCTTGTCGTCCGTACCGCAGCCGGTGGCGGCCACCAGCACGGCCAGTGCGGCCGGCCAGAGGGACAGGTGCAGGGCCTTTCCGGGGCTTGTCCGCATGGGCGCATGGTGGCAGTGGCGGTGCGGACGGTCCAGAGGAATGGGCGGTTCGGAGTTCCGCGGTTTTATGGGTATGATCTATCTCGTTGCTGCAGAGCAACGAGGCCCCAATAGCTCAGTCGGTAGAGCGTCTCCATGGTAAGGAGAAGGTCTGCGGTTCGATTCCGCATTGGGGCTCAGGAAACGGAAAGGCCCCCGCCGGTTGGCGGGGGCCTTTCGTGTGTGCCGGTGGGGGCGGGTGAACCCGCAGCCACCGGG
>NZ_JBSGZD010000567.1:0-1262 GCF_053610825.1 Streptomyces sp. NPDC054863
GCCCCGGTCCGATCCCGCCGCCCGTACCGCCGGGCCCCGCCCGCCCGGAGGACCTGGTGCGGCACGTCGACGCGGTGTCCGCCCGGCTCGCCCGCCTGCCGGGACCCCTGGACGCCGACGACGCCTTCGAGGACACCCGCCGCCTCGCCGGCGCACTCGGACCGCCCGCCGGCGATCTCGCCGTCCGGCTGCGCCGCGGACTCGCCCAGACGGGCTCGCTCGGCCCCGACGAGAGCGCCGATTACCGGCGCAACCTGCGCGCCCTTTTCGATGCGACCGGCGTCCGCGACCCGGTGCGGCCCACCCCGGCGGAGCTGTACCGGGCCCTCCACCACGCGGGCCGGGAGGTCGCCGCACAGCTCGCCGCGGCCCTGCCCGCCGGCTCCGGCCGGACGGCCGTCTTCCTGGGCACCGACGGCGAGTTCCTCAAGCCCTGCCACGATCTGCTGGCGGGCACGACCGACGCCTCCCGGGTCTGCTACGTCAGCCGGCTCGCCCTGCTCGGCGACACCGAGCGCACCGTCCTCGCCCGTACCAGCCGGCAGGTCTTCGGGCCCGCCGAGGTCACCGCGCGCGGCGCCGCCGGGCGCCAGCGGGCCTGGATGGACAACGGCCTCGTCGCCTCCCAGCTGGCCCGGCTCATCACCGCCGCCCGCGAGGACGCGCACGCCGCGCCCGAAGGGCCGCCGTTCGAGGAGCTGTTCCTGCGCCGGTTCGCCGAGGAGGCCCGGTACGGCACCGACCAGGCGCGGCGGCTGCGACGGGGTGAACTCACCCTGTACGGAACGCCGTTGGCGCAGACCGACGCGGTGATCCGCCAGTCCATCACGACCGGCCTGTTCGACCGGGTGTGCCGGGACCTGGCCGGGCGGCTGCCGGTCACCGGACGGCCGCTGACCCTCGTGGACATCGGCGCCAACGGCACCCAGCCCGCACTGCTGATGGGCGCCGCCCGGCTCGCGGACGAGCACGCCGACGTCCGGGTCACCCTGTTCACCTCGCACCCCGGCCGGTGGGGCCGGCCCGGCGTGCTGTTCCGCACCGCGCCCGCGACCCGGCTGTTCGCGCTCGGCACGGAGAGCGTCAAGACCTTCGCGACGGACTACGGTGCGGTGGCGGGCGGCGGTACCCACACGGTGAAGGCGGTCGACCACGACCAGCAACTGCTCGCCCACTTCAAGCACTTGGCCTTCCATCGGGGGGCGTGGGAGGTGCGGGCCGCGCGATAGCGGTGCGCACGAAGGCGGGGCCCGGCGTATGTC
>NZ_JBSGZD010000568.1:0-1240 GCF_053610825.1 Streptomyces sp. NPDC054863
TCCTCCGGGCGTCCCCTGGGCCGCCCACTGGGCCGCCCCTTGGAAGCCCGGCGAAAGCGCCCTGGAAGCCTGACGGAACCCCGCTGCAAGCTCACTTGAAGTCCACCGGAAGCCTGCCGGAGTTCTCTCGGAGGCTCACTCGAAGCCGGCCGAGGACCCGTCGAGGGTCCACCGGAAGCCGCCCGAAGACCCGTCAGAAGCTCGCCCGAAGCCCGTCGAGGGTCCACCGGAAGCCCATCGGGAGTTCCGTGGAGGCTCCCTGACGGACAATCGAGCTGGTGCTCTGATCAGGGAATTCATCGATCGTCTATCCGAATTGCCCGAATTGTTACTCATCAATTCGTGATCTTTCTCTAAAGCCGGGCGGTGTTGCTGCCGAAGAGGTCATTGACCCTTCCAGCACGGTTCGCCCCGGCTTGACCCCCATCAGCCGGAGCCTTCCCGTCACTCCCCCGGAGGCCTGGTGTCCGTTCTCCTCGAGCAGCCCGCAAGCTTGGGCGCCTACCGGCCGAACAAGCCGACCGCCATGGTCGTCGTGGCCGATCCGCGCGTCCGCTCCACCGTCACCCGCCACCTGTGGGCCCTCGGAGTACGTGACGTCATCGAGGCGTCCTCCATCGCCGAGGCCCGCCCCCGGGTCAGCAGCCCCCGCGACATCTGTGTCGCCGACGTCCACCTGCCCGACGGTTCCGGGCTGACCCTCCTCTCGGAGACCCGCGCGGCGGGCTGGCCCAACGGTCTGGCCCTGTCCGCCGCCGACGACATCGGTGCCGTACGCAACGCCCTCGCCGGCGGTGTGAAGGGCTACGTCGTCACCGGCACCCGCAACAACATCGGCCAGCACCCCGGCCGCCCCGGCATGGCCCCCATCGGTGCCGCCGCCGCCCGCATGCACCGTCGCCCCCCGGGTTCCCCGAGTCACCCGGGCGGCTACCGCGAGCTCTCCGGCCGTGAGGTCGAAGTTCTCAGGCTCGTCGCGGAGGGCCAGTCCAACAAGGCCATCGGCGTCTCGATGGGCCTGTCGGCCCTGACCGTCAAGAGCCACCTGGCACGCATCGCCCGCAAGCTCGGCACGGGCGACCGGGCCGGCATGGTGGCGGTCGCGCTGCGCACCGGCATCATCCACTGAACCACCCCGAGCAGGCTCGGGCCGGGTGAACCTCCAGGCACCCGGCCCGCCCGCCAGGTGTCCCGCGGACACCGGCACAGGACTGCGGTCCGGCGGTCGAACGATCACCGC
>NZ_JBSGZD010000569.1:0-1236 GCF_053610825.1 Streptomyces sp. NPDC054863
GGCATCGCCAGGGACCGCATCGGCGAGGTCGGCCAGGTGCTGGGCATCGGCGCCTCGGTGGTACGGGCCGGACGGCTGCGGACCCTGCTGCCGCTGCCCGGCGGCGGCGATGCGCTGAGCGCCGACTCCAGCGGCACCCGGCGGCTCGCCACGGCCGCCCTGCGCCTCGACGACGTGCAGCAGGTGCGCCGGGCGAGCGGCGGCACCGCCAACGACGTCCTCCTCGCGGTCGTCGCCGGAGCACTGCGCCGGTGGACGCGGGAACGGGGCGAGCCGGCCGCGGGAGACCCGCGGGCCCTGGTGCCGGTGTCGCGGCGACGGCCGGGCGGGACGGCACCCGGCACGGGCAACAAGCTGTCGGCGTACCTGCTCGACCTGCCCGTCAACGAGCAGGACCCACGGGCACGGCTGGCCGCCGTACGGGACGCCATGGCGCGGAACAAGGCGGCCGGACCCTCGCGGGGCGCCGGGGCGGTCGCCCTCCTCGCCAACCAGCTCCCGGCGTTCGCCAGCAAGTTCGGGGCGCCGCTGGCGGGCGGGGCGGCCCGCGTGCTGTTCGACGTACTCGTCACCAGCGTGCCGCTGCCGCGCGCGGCGCTGTCCCTCGGGGGCCGCCCGCTGCGCGCGGTCTACCCGATGGCCCCACTGGCCCGCGGCCAGGCCCTGGCCGTGGCGCTGTCCACCTACGGCGGCCGGGTGAACGTGGGCCTGGTCGCGGACGGAGAGGCGGTGCCGGACGTGGAACGGCTGGCGGAGGCGCTGGGGGAGGAGCTGGCGGAACTGGTACGGAGCACTTCCAGCCCGTCCGGTGTTTGAGGACGTGCCGACGCAGTCCGTGCACGGGGCGCAGCCCCGGACGCCGGCCCCCACCGGTGCAAGCCGTGACCCTTCCCAGCCCCACGGCGAGCGCCGCGCGGCGGAGCCGCACATGTCACAGCGGGAAGGGGAGAGGGCGGGGCCGCAGGCAAGCCGCACCACCGACCGGCCCGCGCTCGTGCCACCCCGCACCCGCCCCCGTACCGTGTCCCCATGCTGCGTGTACTTGCCGTCGACGACGAGAAGCCTGCCCTGGAGGAGCTCCTCTACCTCCTGCGCGCCGACCCCAGGGTCCGCAGCGCCGAAGGAGCCACCGACGCCACCGAGGCCCTGCTCCGTATCAACCGGGCCCTCGACGCGGGCCCCGACGGCGACGACGCCATCGACGTCGTCTTCCTCGACATCCACATGGCCGGCCTC
>NZ_JBSGZD010000570.1:0-1227 GCF_053610825.1 Streptomyces sp. NPDC054863
GAGTCCCTGTACGGGGACTCGGGCCCACCGGCGTTGCACGACCCGGTCAGTGCACTACGGGTCAGGCCTTGGCTCCGGCCGCGCTGCGACGGCGGGCCACGAAAATCGCGCCGCCGAGTGCCGCCGAGGCCACCAGGCCCGCACCGACCGCCACGTCCGTGTCACTGGGGCCGAACGAGCCGCCCAGCCCGCCGTGCGCACCGCGCCCCGCGAGGACCGTGAACTGGTGGGTGGCGACCATCGCGTTGTCGCTGCACTTCACCGCGAGGTTGTAGTGGCCCGGGGTGGCGTGGTCGTTGATCCGGGCCGACGCGTACCCCTTCCCGCCCGCCGACAGGCTGGCCTGCGGGAAGGCGTTGGACGTCACCGTTCCGCCGTGGCCGCAGCCGGTCGCCGCGATGGAGATCGTGCTGCCCTGATGGACCGAGTAGGGGTTGACCGTGACGTTGCTGGGGCCGTTGGTGGCGGCGGCCGGCGCAGCGGCGAAACCGACGGCGGCGCAGGCGACGGCGATCGCCGCGTAGGCGCGTGAAGCACGCATCGTAGAACCTCCATGGGAAGACGCTCCGGAGCGGTGCTCCGGGAAATTCGACGAGTACGTCTCCCATGACGAACCCTCACTTGGGCCTGCGGCTCCCGCATTTCGCACTGGGCCGGACCGGTGACGTAACGCGCCGTTGCGGTGACTTCAGGCGCCCTGCGATCTGACGGTCCACCAGGTGACCCGGCGTCAGAACGCCTGCCCCGCCACCCGTTCGCACTCCGCACCTCGCCGCCTCGACGCCGCGCGCTTAGCGTCCGTACCTGACGGGCGGATCCGTGCTCGTCGGGCGGGCGGGGCGCGACGAAGGGAGCAGCAACATGGGGCAGGAATGGCGCGGCGCGCACCCGAAGAGGCGTGCGCCGTGGGGTGCCCTGGCGCTGGCGATGCTCACCGGGCTCGCGCTGCTGCGCAACGGCAGCGACGTCACCTTCGGGCCGCCTCAGCCGGCCGCGGCAGCCGCCCGGGACAACGGTTCTGACGGATCGTCCGCTCCGCGGCGGGCGGGGGTCGCGGCGCTGCCGTACGCACCGGCGGCCCGCGTCCGTATCCCGGCGGTCAAGGTCGACGCCCCCGTGGTGGACGTGGGCCTCGACCAGGAGGGCTGGATCGAGGCTCCTCCCCCGCAGGACGCCAATCTGGCCGGCTGGTACCAGAACGGCATCGCGCCCGGCCAGAACGGCACG
>NZ_JBSGZD010000571.1:0-1218 GCF_053610825.1 Streptomyces sp. NPDC054863
CCCCCCGGATCATGGTCAACAAGGGGGGGGAAGTCATGCCGGTCCCGGAGGCCGGAAGCTCCGTTGCGGAGCCAACGAAAACGGTAATGGGGGGGAGTGCCGGGTGCCGCAGGGCGGGCAGACATCTCCATGCTCGGCCCTGACACCACCCCGGACGTAGCGCCTCTGTGCACGATCCCGTGGGGGATCCGCCCCGACCACGGCCGGACTCTGCGGAGCAGCGCGGGCGAGAGGCGACCCCTGAGGTCACTGATGGGGCGGTCCTATCCGGAGGACGGCGGGCATCAGCGTCGTCACGACGACGAAGGTGCCCCGCGCGAGGACCGGTGCGGGGGCTCCTGCGTGAGGGAGGGGCTAGAGGTCGAGTACGGCGCGCAATGCGGCATCGACTCGGACCATGGCCGGAGCGTCGACGCTCCCGAGGAGCTTCCCGCCCTCGAAGCGCGTGGTGCGCATCTGCTGAAGGTTCACCGCGACCGCGGTGCAGGGCAGGGGGTCGTCGATCACTACCGACATGGCCGTGTCGGGGTAGCGGCCGGAGGGGTGCAGCACGATGGCGAGCACGGCGCCGAAGGCCTCTTCCAGGCCGTCCAGGCTCACGATCAGGACGCTGCGGCTGTCGGCAAGGGTCCAGATCTCTCCGCGCTTCACAGGGTGTCGCTCTCGCCCGCCAGGTCCTGGCTGAGGCCGAGCGCCGCGAGTTGTCGCGCGGCGTCAAGGGTGGCCTGCCGCCGTGCGGCCAGGACCACGTAGGCGTTCAGGCTCATGCCGGCAGCCTTCGCGCTCGCGCGGAGCGAAGGGTCGAGTTCGTCAGGAAGGCGGAGCGTCATCGTCACAGTCATGACACCAGATTAGCCACCATGTTCCGGTTGCGTTGCCGATGTCGGAAAACATTGCACGGTACGTGACCCAGTTCGACGATTCACCTTGGCGCAGAAGTTCGGGAAGGCGCTCGCCGTACCAGGCGCGGACCGTCCTGCGCGCCGTCTCCCAGCGCACCGGTACGCCCCTCGCCGCGGCCACGGCGATGCGGTGCGGGGCACCCGGCACGGCCGCCGGTCAACGGGCTTCGCGGGGCTGCTCGCGCCCGTCCGGCATGCCCCGTGGGAAGCCTCTTGCGGGCCGCCACGGCCCGGGCCGCCACGGCCCGGGCGGCGACGCCGTCGGTGCTCAGGTGGGTGCGCGTCCTTCCGGCTGGACCGCTGGGCTACTTCTCCC
>NZ_JBSGZD010000572.1:0-1212 GCF_053610825.1 Streptomyces sp. NPDC054863
CCGTTGACCCGCACGGACCGACTCCTCCGGTCGATCACTCTCCGACCGGCGCGCTGCACATCTTCCGGATGGTGCTGCCCCTCTTCCGGACGGTTCAGGGATTCCGGACGCCTCAGGGCTTCCGGACAGTTCAGAGAACGGACCAGGACGAGTACTTCCGCAGTCCGTACAGCAGTGGCGACCGGTCGGCCGCCACCGGGTGCTCCACGCGGAACGCCTCGCCGAACACCACGGTGTGGTCGCCGGCGGAGACCGTCCGGCTGATCCGGCAGTCGGCGACCGCGTGTGCGTCGTCGACCAGGTGCGGACCGGCCGCCTCCTGGTCGGCCGACCAGCGCACCAGGTCGAACCGATGAGGGGTTCCCGAAGCGAACAGGTCCGCCGTCGGCCTGGCGCGGGCGTGCAGCAGGTTCACCGCGAAGGTGGAACTGCGCAGCATCGCCGCCAGGGTGGGACTCCCCTCGCGGAGGCACACCAGCAGCGTCGGCGGCTCCACGGAGACACTGCACACCGATGAGCACGTCATCCCCCACGGCTGACCGTCGACGTCCGACGTGGTCACGACGGCCACACCGCTGGGGAACGTCGACATCAGTGAACGGAACTGCGCGGGAGCGACCGCCGTCGCCGTGGTGGAGCGCCTCGCGGTGCCACCCTCCACTATGGAATCCGTCATGCCCACTTGCCGCCTTCCTCTGCCAGGGCCGCCACCTTCACGCGGCGTGCCGCACTTCGTTCGAGCAGGCCGTAGCACGGTCCGGTCATCGCCGTGGTCACCAGCGCCATGACCACCAGCGCGAGGAAGACCGGCGCGGTGAGGATCCCGGCGCTGTAACCCGCCTGGAGCACCACCAGTTCGGTCAGTCCCCGGGTGTTGACCAGCACTCCGAGGCGCGCCGCGTCGAGCACCGACGCACCCCCGAGCCTGGCCCCGAGGAACCCGCCGCCCACCTTGCCGACGATGCCCAAGGCGGTGGCGAGCACGATCGCGAACCACGGCGTCGCGCCGAACTGCCCGCCGAACACGGTGAGTCCGGTGACCACGAAGAACACCGGCACCAGCAGGCGTCCGATCCGGGTCACCACGCGCACCACGTCGTGCCACCCGTCCGGAGGGATGGCGAGCCCGACCAGCAGGGCGCCGAAGATCTCGGTCACCCCCTGCTCCTGGAACGCCCAGGAACCCGCGAGCCCGGCCGCCCCGAGCAGGGC
>NZ_JBSGZD010000573.1:0-1204 GCF_053610825.1 Streptomyces sp. NPDC054863
GGCCGCAGGCACACAACGGCCTGCGGCCCCGCCGTGACGCCCGACGAACCACCGCATCACAAGCGCCCGCCACACTCGCCGAGGCCGCTCGAAGATCCATGGCGGAGCAGACGCGCCCGGCCCCACGTCGGTGACCTGGAGCTCCGTTCGTCCGGCTCTCCCGGGCCCGGCACCGCTCAGGTCGTGCGCCGACTGCCCTTGGCATCGCAGGGGATGCCGGAAGCGGGGTGCCGGGCGAGGAAGTCGCGGTTGGCCTGCCGTTCGACCTCGGCGATCGCCGTGGGTGACACGTCGACGATGCCGCCGAAGGGCCGGTCGACGTCGCGGATGATGCACAGGGTCGTGGTGAGCAGCGCGGTGATCACGGTGAGGGTGAGGATCTGGCCGCGGTTGTTCCTGCGGGGCAGGCAGATGCCAAGGGCGATCACGGTGATGACCAGGGTGGCGAGCAGGAACCAGAGGATGGCGCTGGGAATGCTCGCCGTGGCCTGGGTGAGCCGTTCTTCCCGTTCGTCCGAGCGCTTGTTGTCCGCCGCGACCAGCATGCCGAAGACGGGCTTGCCCTCCACCTCGCGGAAGACGCGACGGAAGTCGGTGGACCACACGCTGGGTGCCGGTGATCCGTTGCCGTCCGCCATGGCGGGCCATTCCTGTTCGCGTACGGCGCGGGCGTAGCAGACGGCGTCGGCCTGGATCTCGGCCTTCTGCGCCGCCGGCGCGTACTCGGCGGACTCGACGAGCTGGTCGAGGGCGCGGGCCTCGCTGCGGGAGGCGACCTCGGCCTTTCCGTACGAACCGTTGGCGGTGACGAGGACGAAGGCGAGCAGCAGCACCGTCAGGGTCAGCAGGGGACCGACCAGGTCCTTGACCCCCATGCCCGTGTCGTCGTCCTCGGAGAGGAGCAGGGGCCGCAGGAAGCGGTTGGCCGTGAGGCCGGCGAGCAGGGCCAGCACGGCGACGACGATGACGAGGAGCACGGCAGCCACTTCCAGAGGAGTGTTCGGGGGAGGACCCCGACGTCCGGGGGCGTCGTGATCACTCCCGCGCAGTCGTGCCCACCGGAACAGCAGAAACGTTCCCTCACCCACGATCGGGGGACACCCTTGCGCCAGAGGAACCACGCGCTCGAAGAACCGCTCCGGCACGAGCAGCCGGGTGACCAGGCACACCAGAGGCCGTGCGGGACGGCAGCGGCCTCCCCGCC
>NZ_JBSGZD010000574.1:0-1170 GCF_053610825.1 Streptomyces sp. NPDC054863
CCGTCGGCGCGGGCGGCGTACGCGGTGGAGAGGTCGCGGGCGAGCGGGGCGAGGGACCAGCCGTCACCGGCGATGTGGTGAAGCACCAGGACCAGCACGTGCCCATGCGGCGCTACAGCGAACAGCCTTGCCCAGAGCGGGAGTTCATCGGTGAGACAGAAGGGGCGCAGCGCTTCTTCGGCCACTGCCCCCGCCACCTCGCCCTCCCCTATCTCCTCGGGGAAGAGCGGCAGGTCGATCGCCTGAGGGGCGAGGACGCGCTGCTCAGGCACGCCGTCGACCTGCCCGAAGACGGTACGGAGGACTTCGTGACGGGTCACGACGTCCCGGAGAGCGAACCGCAGGGCCTCGATGTCGAGGTCCCCGGTGAGGCGCAGGGCGATGGGAATGTTGTAAAGCGCGGAAGACCCTTCCAACTGCTCCAGAAACCACAGCCGTTGCTGCGCAAACGACAGCGGCGCCGCCCCCGACCGTTCCACCGGCACCAGCGCGGGCCGGGACGCACCGGAAGCGGTCAACCGGCCGACGAGAGCCCGCGGGGTGGGCGTCTCGAACACAGTCCGGATCGGCACCTCCACCCCGAACACCGACCGGACCCTGCTCACCAGACGAGTCACGAGCAGCGAGTGCCCGCCGAGCTCGAAGAAATTGTCATCGACCCCGACCCGGGCCAGGCCGAGCACCTCGGCGAACACCGCGCACAGAAGCTCCTCCTGCACACCCACCGGACCCCGACCGCCGGCATCCGCACCGCAACCGGGAGCGGGCAGGGCCTTGCGATCCAGCTTCCGGTTCACCGTGAGCGGCAGCGCATCCAAGAACACCACGGCCGAGGGCACCATGTAGTCCGGCAACAGGCCGGCAACGTGGGCGCGCAGACCAGAACCGTCCACCTGCGGGGCCACACCACCATCAGGAACCACATAACCCACCAGGCGCTTGTCGCCCGGCTGGTCCTCACGCACCACCACCGCCGCCTGCTCGACGGACGGATGCGAGGCCAGGACCGCCTCGACCTCGCCGAGCTCGATACGGAAACCACGCACCTTCACCTGGTCGTCCGTACGACCCAGACACTCCAACTGGCCATCGGCGTTCCACCGGGCCAGGTCACCGGTCCGGTACATCCGCTCACCAGGCGCACCATACGGATGGGCCACGAACCGCTCC
>NZ_JBSGZD010000575.1:0-1166 GCF_053610825.1 Streptomyces sp. NPDC054863
GTCGAGCACCTGCCGCCCGCCGCCCTCGTCCGTCCGGCGGCGCGGGCCATGGGCGCCGCCACCGGCACCGTCCTCACCGTCTCCACCGTCACCGGCACCGCCGCCCGCGCCGCCGGGCTGCGCGAGCGGCACCCGGGCGCGGCCGTCGAGGCGATGGAGGGGTTCGGGGTGGCGGAGGCCGCCGCCCTGTTCGCTCTGCCGGTGCTCGAAATCCGTGCCGTCTCCAACGCCGTCGGGCCGCGCGACCGCGACGCCTGGCGGATCGGGGACGCGCTCGCCGCGCTGAGCGACGCCTTCGGGAAGCTCAGGCCCGTACTGGAGGGTTGGACACCGCATGACCACCACAGCTGATGCCTTGCAGATAGCTTTCTCGCCCTGCCCCAACGACACCTTCGTCTTCGACGCGTGGGCGCACGGCCGGGTGCCCGGGGCGCCGGAGCTCGACGTCACCTTCGCGGACATCGACCTCACCAACAAGATGGCCGAGCGCGGCGAGTTCGACGTGCTCAAGGTGTCGTACGCCGTCCTGCCGTGGGTCCTCGACGAGTACGCGCTGCTGCCGTGCGGCGGGGCGCTCGGCCGGGGCTGCGGGCCCCTCGTCCTCACCCGTGAGCCCGGTGTCGACCTGACCGGCAAGACCGTCGCGGTGCCGAGCGAGCGCTCGACGGCGTACCTGCTGTTCCGGCTGTGGGCGGCCGACGTGGTCCCGGGCGAGGTCGGCGAGGTCGTCGTCATGCCGTTCGACCAGATCATGCCCGCGGTGCGCGACGGGCGGGTGGACGCGGGCCTCGTCATCCACGAGGCGCGCTTCACCTACCAGCAGTACGGGCTGCACAAGCTCGCCGACATGGGCGAGCACTGGGAGGCCACCACCGGGCTGCCCATCCCGCTCGGCGCGATCATCGCGAAGCGTTCGCTCGGCGAGGCGCGGCTGCGGGAGCTGGCGGAAGCGGCCCGTACTTCCGTACGCATGGCGTGGGACGAGCCGGAGGCGACGCGTCCGTATGTCCTGGCACATGCGCAGGAGATGGACCCGGCCGTCGCCGACCAGCACATCGGGCTGTACGTGAACGAGTTCACGGCGGACCTCGGCGAGGACGGGTACGCGGCGGTGCGCGGACTCCTGGAACGTGCGGCGGCCGAGGGGCTCGTTCCGCCCCTCGGCC
>NZ_JBSGZD010000576.1:0-1146 GCF_053610825.1 Streptomyces sp. NPDC054863
GGCCGCGCCCGTGCCGGGACACGGCCCCGGGCCGTACCGCGGCGGCCTCGTACGACCGGCTACGCGGCAGCCGTACGGTGCGGCTCGCGCCACATTCCCCACAGCACGGGACCGCCGTCCGGCAGGGCGAACTCCTCGCGCACGGTGAAACCGAAGTGCTGGTAGAAGGGCAGGTTGTCCGGCTTGGAGGACTCCAGGTAGGTGGCCCGGCCCGCCGCGTCGGCCTGGGCAAGCCCCGAGCGCAGCAGCGCCGCGCCGTGGCCCTGGCCGCGGGCGGCGGGGTCGGCGCCGATGAGCGACAGCGACCAGTGCGGTTCCTGCGGGCTGTGCCCGGCGGCGGTCTCGACCGCCGCCCCGAACCGTGCGGTCCCCTCGCCGAGGATGTTCTTCAGCTCCGCGATGGTGTCCGCGTCGGGGACGGCCTTGGCCTGCGCCTCCGCCGGCACCCAGAAGGCCGCCGCGGAGCCGGTGTGCTCGCAGACGCCGTGGTGGACGTACTGCCGGGTGAACAGGGTGCTGAAGTACCGGGCCAGTGCGGCTTCGCGGGTGGCGTCGTCGGCGAAGAACCAGCACATCATCGGGTCGTCGACGAAGGCGCGGGCGAGGGTGCGGCTGATCGGCGACGCGTCGTCGACGGTTGCCGTCTGAGGGGTGATCGTTATCGGCATGCGTCATATTCTCCACACCGCGGATCTGCGACGCAGGGCGCCCCGGCCCCAGTTGGGCCGCGCGGGCGGCCGTCGCTCAGGCGGGTGCGGTCCGGGGCATCCGGGAGGCCTCGATGACGCACATCGGGCCGCCCGTCCCCCGGATCCGGTCGAGGCGGTAGCCCGCTCCGTCGAGCAGGGACCGCCAGTCCTCGCGGGTACGTTCGCGGCCGTCGAGCATCCCCATCATGGTGAGGTCGAGCAGGGTGGCGATCTCGGGCGGGGTGCCCTCGCCGAGCACGGTTTCGACGAGGAACAGCCGGGCGCCGGGGGCGGCCGCCTCGTGGATGCGGCCGAGGATGCGGGCGGCCTGCTCGTCGTTCCAGTCGTGCAGGACGAAGCAGGCGAGGTAGCAGTCCGCGCCGGACGGCACGGCGGTGAAGAAGTCGCCGCCCACGGCGGAGATCCGGTCCTCGACGCCGCGCCCGCGCAGGAGCGC
>NZ_JBSGZD010000577.1:0-1140 GCF_053610825.1 Streptomyces sp. NPDC054863
GAGGCCAAGCGGGCGGCGGGTTAGAAGGTCAATACAGCCAGGGTAGTATCCCACCGATGCCTCCACCGAAGCTGGCGCTCCGGTTTCCAAGGCTCCTACCTATCCTGTACAAGCTGTACCAACATTCAATATCAGGCTGCAGTAAAGCTCCACGGGGTCTTTCCGTCCTGTCGCGGGTAACCTGCATCTTCACAGGTACTATAATTTCACCGAGTCTCTCGTTGAGACAGTGCCCAGATCGTTGCGCCATTCGTGCAGGTCGGAACTTACCCGACAAGGAATTTCGCTACCTTAGGACCGTTATAGTTACGGCCGCCGTTTACTGGGGCTTCAATTCGCACCTTCGCTTACGCTAAGCGCTCCTCTTAACCTTCCAGCACCGGGCAGGCGTCAGCCCCTATACTTCGCCTTACGGCTTCGCAGAGACCTGTGTTTTTGCTAAACAGTCGCCTGGGCCTATTCACTGCGGCTTTTCCGGGCTATTCACCCTAAAAAGCACCCCTTCTCCCGAAGTTACGGGGTCATTTTGCCGAGTTCCTTAACGAGAGTTCTCTCGATCACCTTAGGATTCTCTCCTCGCCTACCTGTGTCGGTTTGCGGTACGGGCACCTCTCACCTCGCTAGAGGCTTTTCTTGGCAGTGTGGAATCAGGAACTTCGCTACTAAATTTCGCTCGCCATCACAGCTCAGCCTTATGGGAAACGGATTTGCCTATTTCCCAGCCTAACTGCTTGGACGCGGATATCCAATACCGCGCTTACCCTATCCTCCTGCGTCCCCCCATTGCTCAAATGGTGAGGAGGTGGTACAGGAATATCAACCTGTTGTCCATCGCCTACGCCTTTCGGCCTCGGCTTAGGTCCCGACTAACCCTGAGCGGACGAGCCTTCCTCAGGAAACCTTAGGCATTCGGTGGACGGGATTCTCACCCGTCTTTCGCTACTCATACCGGCATTCTCACTTCTAAGCGCTCCACCAGTCCTTCCGGTCTGGCTTCACAGCCCTTAGAACGCTCTCCTACCACTGTTCGAAGAACAGTCCGCAGCTTCGGTGATACGTTTAGCCCCGGTACATTTTCGGCGCAGAGTCACTCGACCAGTGAGCTATTACGCACTCTTTAAATGGTGGCTGCTTCTAAGC
>NZ_JBSGZD010000578.1:0-1115 GCF_053610825.1 Streptomyces sp. NPDC054863
CGCCTCACCGACGGCGAGGACGGTTCGTACGTACTCGACAACGGGCTGCTGCGGGTCGTCGTCGACCCGCGGGGGCTGGTCGTCTCGGCGTACGACATCGGGGCGGAGCGGGAGACCGTCGCACCGGGTCTGCCCGCGAACCTGCTCCAGATCCACCCGGACTTCCCCAACATGTGGGACGCCTGGGACGTGGACGCCTTCTACCGCAACACCGTCACGGACCTGACGGACGCGGACGAGGTCGGCCCCGAGCCCTCGGCGGAAGGCGTGGCGGCGGTGCGGATCGTGCGCTCCTTCGGCGACTCGAAGGCCACGCAGGTGCTGAGCCTGCGGCCCGGGTCACGCCGCCTCGACATCGACACCGAGGTGGACTGGCACGAGACGGAGAAGTTCCTGAAGCTGGCGTTCCCGCTGGACGTGCACGCCGAGCGGTACGCGTCGGAGACCCAGTTCGGGCACTTCCACCGGGCGACCCACACCAACACCTCCTGGGAAGCTGCCAAGTTCGAGGCGTGCAACCACCGCTTCGTGCACATGGAGGAGCCCGGCTGGGGCGTCGCGCTGGTCACCGACTCGACGTACGGGCACGACGTGACCCGCACCGTCCGCGACGGCGACGACGGCGACGGCGGTACGACGACGACGCTGCGGGCCTCGCTGCTGCGCGCCCCGCGCTTCCCCGACCCGGAGACCGACCAGGGCGTGCACCGCTTCCGGCACTCGCTGGTGCCGGGCGCCACGATCGGCGACGCGGTCCGCGAGGGCTACCGGGTGAACCTGCCGGAGCGCGCGCTGACCGGTGCGGGCGAGGTCTCCCCGCTCGTCACCGTCGGCGACGACGCGGTGGTGGTGACCGCACTGAAGCTGGCCGACGACGGCAGCGGTGACGTGGTGGTCCGCTTCCACGAGGCGCACGGCGGCCGGGCCCGTACGGTCCTCACGCCGGGCTTCGCGGCGGCGGACGTGGTCGCGACCGACCTGCTGGAGCGCCCGCTCGACGGCGCGGAGCCGGTGCGGGTGGCCGGCGGGGTGGCCGTGGAGCTGCGCCCGTTCGAACTGCGGACGCTGCGGTTCCGCAGGGGCTGAGCCTGAGCCGGGCCATGGCTGAGCGGGGC
>NZ_JBSGZD010000579.1:0-1109 GCF_053610825.1 Streptomyces sp. NPDC054863
GATTTGCCGGGGGGCCCACTGATGTGTGCGGGAATTGCACCGCGGCGCAGCCCCACCGGGGCCGCGCCGCGAAGCAGCGTCAGTGGTTGTTGACGCCGTTGCCCGTCAGGACGGGGATGTCCTCCAGGATGTGCGAGAGCGGCTCGTCGCCCTTGGCCTGGGTGGAGTTCTCGACACACTGCTGGTTCTGCGGCGCGGACAGGATCGGGATGTCCTGGACACCGACCGGCACCAGGCCGACGAGCGAGGTGGCGTTGAGCTTCGCGGGCAGGCCGATGCAGGGCTTGTTGAGCGAGCCCTGCACCAGGGACATCTGCGGGCTCATGTCACCGCTGGTCTCCGCGTTGCCGTAGTGCTGCTCCGCCTTGTTTCCACTCGCCGAGGTGGTGCCACCGTCGTCCGTGATCGCCATGGCCTGCGGAGCGCCGATGACACTGAGGCCCACCGCGGACGCTGCGAACACGGCGCTTGCCATGACCTTCTTCATCTCTGAATTCCTTCTTTCCCACTGGAGTGCCCCGAGCTGAGGCTCCCTGGAAAACTCTTCGGAGCTCCTTTGGTTATCGCCATTCACTCGTACGGCTCCCCCGTCGATTAAATGAAGAACGGACCGGATGGAAATCACAGCGCCAGGCGTCCATCAGACCGTTTTTATTCCATTCGGGTGAACGGAAGGAACCAAACCGGAGGTCCCCTGGTTGAGCAGGACGCAAGACCGTCTGTCCGAAACGAAGAGGGAAATGTAAATGCTGAAGAAGATGATGGTCACGGCCGCAGTCGCAGCGTCCGCGGTGGGCTTCGCCGCTCCGCAGGCCATGGCGATCGCGGACGACGGTGGCACGACGTCGCTGAGCGGCAACGGTGCCGAGCAGCACTACGGCAACTCGGAGACCCGCGGCGACATGAGCCCGCAGATGTCCCTGGTGCAGGGCTCGCTCAACAAGCCCTGCATCGGCCTGCCGGCCAAGGCGAACCTCACGTCGCTCGTGGGTGTCGTGCCGGTCGGCGTCCAGGACATCCCGATCCTGTCCGCGCCGCAGAACCAGCAGTGTGTCGAGAACTCCACCCAGGCCAAGGGTGACGAGCCGCTCTCGCACATCCTGGAGGAC
>NZ_JBSGZD010000580.1:0-1108 GCF_053610825.1 Streptomyces sp. NPDC054863
CCCCACAGGAGGTTGCCCGACCAGGTGAAGCGCACGGTGTTCGCCATCGCGACCAGTTGGCCCGAGTCCCCGACGAGCAGGTTGTCGGCAACGGTGACGTCCCGCGGCTCGTGCGGACGCTGGCTCTCCCCGGAGAGCGTGCCCTGGTTGTTCACCAGGGTGTTGTACGCGATGAGGACCCGGTCGGCGGCGTCGTTGCCGCGACGCTCGGCGGGCGTCTCGCCGGGCACGTGGTCGCGCGCCGAACCGCTGCCGACCACCAGGGCACGGCCGGACAGACCGGCGAGGTAGTTGTTGACGATCACGTGGTCGTTGCCGTAGATCCGCACGCCTTCCGTGCCGGCGACGAGGTAGTTGCCCTCCACCCGGTTGCGGTTGCCGTGCCGCAGCACGATCCCGCCGAAACTGTCACGGATGGTGTTGTACCGGACGGTGTTGTCCGAGGACTTCACCGAAATCGCTTCGGGGTCGCCGTCGCAGCGCTCGAACAGGTTGTACTCGACGACCGCGTGGGCGCCGGACAGCGCCCGGGGGCTGACACCCAGCCGGATCGGCTCTCCGCCGTTGGATCCGGCGAAGCTGTGGTCGGAGAAGTGGTTGTGGTGCACGTGAACGCGCTGGGCCATCTCCTGCTCGCCCGCGCCCTCGATACCGAGGTAGATGCCGAGCGTGCTCTTGCCGTGGAAGTGGTTGTGGTCGACCTCGCTGTCGTCCGCACGCACCATCAGCCAGTGCAGGCCCTCGATGTCGGCCAGTTGGAAGTCGTTGCGGGTGAGCCTGATGTGCGAGCAGTCCGGGGGGATGTCCAGGGTGCTGCTCTGACGGAAGGAGAAGCCGCTGAGGGTGATGTGGCTGGACGCCGCCAGGACGAAGCTCTGCTCGCCGTTGAGCACGACGCCGCCGCGGGTCCTGGCGGCGATGGTCACGGGCGCGCGCCTGGTGCCCCGCTTGTTCCGGATGATGAGGGGGCGGCCCGAGGGGACGGTGTAGGTGCCGTCCGCCATGACGATCCTCTCCCCCGGGCGTGCCCGGTCGATCGCGGCCTGGAGCTCGTCCAGCGAGCCGACGGTCGCGGGGGCCGCCATCGCGCTTGCGGTCAGCAGCCCGC
>NZ_JBSGZD010000581.1:0-1063 GCF_053610825.1 Streptomyces sp. NPDC054863
GAGGACAGGGGGTCCGGCGGACACCGGCCTTCCACCGCGGCCGACGCGGCTCGCGGTCGTGGGCCGGAACGCGCACAGTCGTGGGCCAGAACCGCACGGCCCTGGGTAAGAACCCGCCCGGCCCCAGGTCGGAGCGGCTGGCCGTCCGGCCCACAACCGCTCGAAGCCCGGACCGGACCGGCTCGAAGCCCGGACCGGACCGGCTCGAAGCCCGGAGTCAGAACGGCTCGAAGTCCAGACCGTCCGCGTCCTCGCCCTCTTCCTCCAGGGCCTGCCTGACCAGCCGGAGGGCCAGGCCCTCCGGGTAGCCCTTGCGGGCCAGCATCCCCGCAAGGCGGCGCAGACGCTTGTCCCGCTCCAGCCCCCGGGTGGAGCGGAGCTTGCGGGCCACGAGCTCGCGGGCGGTCGCCTCCTCCTGCTCCGCGTCGAGCTGCCCGACGGCCTCGTCGATCAGGCTCGGCTCCACGCCCTTGGTACGCAGCTCACGGGCGAGCGCCCGCCGGGCCAGTCCCTTGCTGTGGTGGCGGGACTCGACCCAGGCGTCCGCGAACACCGCGTCGTTGATCAGTCCTACTTCTTCGAAGCGGGACAGCACCTCGTCCGAGACGTCCTCGGGGATGTCCCGCTTGTGCAGGGCGTCCGCGAGCTGTTTGCGGGTGCGGGGGGTCCCGGTGAGCAGGCGCAGGCAGATCGACCGCGCCCGCTCCGCCGGGTCCTGGGGCGGCTTCTCGCCACCGTCCCCACCGCCTTCGGAAGTGCGGGAGTTCCGGGAGTCCCCTGTGCCCCCGGATCCCCCGAAGCCGCGCGAGGACCGGGAACCCCGGGTGCCTCTGCGGCCCTTCCCGGACTCCCCGAACCCCTCGGCCTCCCCCGGCCCCTCGGCGTCCCTGGAGGACCAGGGGAGCCTGGGAGGCCCGTCGGACACCCCGGCCTCCCCCGTGCCACCGTCACGCCTCACGCCACCGTCACGCCCGGCGCCACTCTCGCGCCCCGCGCCACCGTCGCGCTCCGTACGGCCGTCACGCCACGCGCCACGGCCGCGTCCGGCGCCGTCTCCATGAGC
>NZ_JBSGZD010000582.1:0-1026 GCF_053610825.1 Streptomyces sp. NPDC054863
GGACGGCCCTGGTGCGAGGGCCGTCCGGCCGCATTCCGTCAGCCCTGCGGCCTCTGCTGCTGCTTCTTCAAGAGCTCCTTGAAGTCGAGCGTCTCGCCCGTCGGCGGGGCCTCGGCGGTGACGTCCACGCCGTAGTCCGTGTAGTAGGCGGTGGTGTTGAACGGGCCGTTCTTCGTCTCGGAGCGCTCGGCCTTCTTCACCAGGAGGTCCTCCTTGTCGACCCAGATGTCGACGGTGCTGGTGGTGATGCCCGCCTGCTCCAGCTGGCTCTTGAGACCCGCGAGGGTCTTCGCGTCGAGCTTGGAGTTGGCCTCGGCCATCTTCTGGACGTCGAGGATGCCCCTGTAGTGCGTGGCCTGCACACCGCGGACGTCCTCCTTGCCGACCTCCTTGACCTGCCCGGAGGCGAGCAGCTGCTTCACGCCCTGCTCCGGGGTGGAGTTCTGCATCTGGTCCTTCATCAGGGCGCCGCTGGGGCCCATCAGCTTGACCATGTCGTCGTACGAGTAGCGGAGCCAGGACTTGCCGCCCAGGTCCTTGGCGAAGGCGGGCCCCATGTCGACGTAGTACGCGTCGGGGAGGTAGCGGGCCTCCATCTTGCCGTCGGTGCCGGCCTTCTTCAGGTTCTCGGCCATCGGGCCGCTGGTGTACCTGAGGTCCATGACTCCGGTGACGCCGTTGTCCCAGCGGATCGCACCCTTGCTCTCGGTGCCCATCGTGCTGCCGACCGACATGGTGCTCTCGACCTTCGCGGACTTCGCGGCGCCGGCCTTCTTCTGGACGGACTGGAGCACGTGGAGGGCGCTGCGGGCGCCGTCCGTGCCGCCGCCGGCCTGCTTGCCGCCGTTGCCGCCCCCCGTGCCGCCACCGCCCCCGTTGCCGCCGCCACAGGCGGCCAGGCCCGTCAGCGCGGCCACCGTCAGCACGGAGAGACCTGCACGGCGTACGAGTGCCCTGTTCATATGTCCTCAATTCGGCGAGAAGGGACTGGAAAGCGAAAAGCCGGGTTGCACCCCTGCGGAGAGG
>NZ_JBSGZD010000583.1:0-1019 GCF_053610825.1 Streptomyces sp. NPDC054863
GAACGGCACGTCCGTGGTCGTGGGGCACGTGGACAACGCCGCCGGGCCCGCCGTCTTCTTCGGTCTCGGCTCGGTGAAGAAGGGCCAGCGGGTGGAGGTGGCCCGCTTCGACGGGCGCACCGCCGTCTTCGAGGTGTACGGGGTGGAGGTCTACGCCAAGGAGGACTTCCCGGGCGCCCGGGTGTACGGCGGCACCGGGCGCCCCGAGCTGCGGGTGATCACCTGCGGCGGCGGCTACTCGAAGGACAGCGGCTACGCGGGGAACGTGGTCGTGTTCGCCCGGCTCGTGGCCACCCGCTAGCCGCCGGCTGCCGGCAGTCGGCCGCCGCCTAGGGGTGCGGGACCGTGATCCGGTAGCCCTCGTCGAGGAGTTCGGGGAGGTACGTGCGCAGGGCGCGGACGGTGCCCGACCTGTTGCCGCCCGCGTCGTGCGACAGGACGACGACCCCCTCGCCCGCACCGGCCCGCACCCGGCGGATGATGGCGGAGGAGCCCGGCTCGGTCCAGTCGAGGGTGTCGACGGTCCAGCCGAGCGGTTCCATCCCCAGGTCGGCGCCGATCTCGAAGGAGGCCCGGTTCCAGGCGCCGTAGGGGGCCCGGTACCAGCGCGGCGCCTCCCGCACCGCCTTCTCCACCACGTCGCTGGTGCGCTCCATCTGCGAGCGGATGCGGGAGCGGGACAGCTTGGGCATCAGCGGGTGCGACCAGGAGTGGTTGCCGATCACGTGGCCGTCGTCGACCATCTCGCGCAGCAGGTCCTGGTGGTCGACCGCCATCTCGCCGCAGACGAAGAACATCGCGCGCGCCCCGTGCCGGCGCAGCGTTCGCAGGATGTCCGGGGTGTAGCGGGGGTCGGGGCCGTCGTCGAAGGTGAGGACCATGGTGCGGCCCGGCGCTTCCATCCGCAGGAACGGTCTGCGCCGTACGGGCGGGCGCGCGCTTCCGAGCTGCGGGGGCGCGTATGCGGTCATGGGCCGCAGCCGGTACGCGGAGGGCTTGAGCGGGGCCGCGGCCCGCGG
>NZ_JBSGZD010000584.1:0-1005 GCF_053610825.1 Streptomyces sp. NPDC054863
CGGCGGGCATTCCTTGCTCGTGACTCGTCTGGTGAGCAGGGTCCGGTCGGTGTTCGGGGTGGAGGTGCCGATCCGGACTGTGTTCGAGACGCCCACCCCGGCTGCTCTCGTCGGCAGGCTGACCGCTTCCGGTGCGTCCCGGCCCGCGCTGAGGCGGGTGGAGCGGTCGGGGGTGGTGCCGCTGTCGTTCGCGCAGCAACGGCTGTGGTTCCTCGGTGAGTTGGAGGGTCCGTCGGCGACCTACAACATTCCGATGGTGCTGCGGATGACCGGTGCGCTGGACACCGATGCCCTGCATGCGGCGTTGCGTGATGTGGTGGGACGGCACGAGGTGCTGCGCACGGTGGTCGCCACGGGGGACGGTCGGCCCTGTCAGCGGATCGTGGATGTGGACGCGGTCGGTGACCTGCTGACCATCATCGATGCCGAGGGGGTCGAGCAGGCCGGGCTGACCCGCCTGGTCACCGAGGCGGTGGAGCACCGCTTCGATCTGGCGGGCGAGATTCCGCTGCGGGCCCGTCTGCTGCGGACCGGTCCCGATGCGCACGTACTCGTGGTGGTGATGCATCACATCGCCGGTGACGGCTGGTCGCTCGGTCCGCTGGCCCGCGACGTGTCGACCGCCTACGCGGCCCGCTCCGTCGGGGACATCCCCGTAGGGGATGTGCTGCCGGTGCAGTACGCCGACTACACCCTCTGGCAGCGGGACCTCCTGGGTGACCAGACCGACCCGGACAGCCTCCTTTCCCAGCAACTCGCTTACTGGCATGGGGAGTTGGAGGGGTCGCCGGAGGAGTTGGTGCTGCCGGTCGACCGGCAGCGTCCGCCGGTGGCTTCTCACCGTGGTGGCACTGTCGGTCTGCATATCGACGCCGAGGTGCACCGGGCGGTGGTGGACCTGGCCCGGGTACAGGGGGTGACGGTGTTCATGGTGATGCAGGCGGCCCTGGCTGCTCTGCTGCACCGTCTCGGTGCCGGGGAGGACATTCCGATCGGTACTCCCCT